>CANOGG010000024.1 GCA_947565485.1 uncultured Mycoplasma sp.
GTTCCAATCTTGAACAACTAAAAAATTATCTTATTGACATTAGTAACAAAAATTTAAACCAAATTCCCACCAATGTCCTTAATCTATACAAAAAGGAAATAAAGGAACTAATCACCAATGTCTCACGACGACCACATTATAATAATTTAATATCTTTAGTAATTGAATTAGTTTTTCTATTATTAGGCGTCCTGTTTAAAATTCCTTTTTTATTTAGAGGTGCTATTCCTGCAGCCATTTTTTTCCTTGGTCTTGCCACTTACAACTACTATAAATATAAGAAAGAAACCGCCATCCGAAATGAAATTCTAAATTTATCTAAAACCTATCTCCAAGAAATAAATAACATAATTGATAAAAGAAACGACCATATTCCAACTAAAAACACCAATTTACAGGAAAATTCTAAAAAAACACCCATCATCAATACTGAAGAAAATAACTTAAAACCCAATTCTGAACTTCTTCTTTTAAATGAAATAGAACATAAAATTCTTTCTCTTCCTAAAAATCTACAAGAAACCTATATCTCGCGCTTAAATACTATCTTAAAACAATTTAGGAAAGAACAAAAAGATGCTGAAATTTATGAAATAACCAGTATGAAAGATTATATTAAAGATGTTAACACTAAAGCCTTAAACCTTTCTCTCGTCCAATTAAATAATGACTTAGATAAAGAACTTAAAAATTTCCAACAAGACGATTTTAAATCTCAAATAAACAACATTATCTCCAACTTTAATGAAAAGTTAAGCTTATATCCTGATAAAGTAGCTATCTTAAATAACCTTGCAAATACTCTCCTTAAACTATTCTCCAACGACCTAAGCAAAAATATTCTTCTTTGTAATGCCTTTAGCGACTACTTTTGGACATCCCTGAATTGTTTGAACATTGACGAATTATCAAATTTTATCCCCAATATCCACCCTAACTTTTTATCTCGTATTATTATCACCGGCGAAACTATTCTCCAAAATTCTGACTCAAAAAGCGATTATGCCACTAACATCATTAATTTAAAACAAAACCTAAGTAATGAACAATATCTTCTCATGCTTATTTACAGTATCGAAAAATTAACTCCAACTGAACAAAAATTAACACGCCAAATCCCCAAAACTATGATATAATACTTAAGTAAGGAGTGATTAAAATGGAATATAACGTTATCAAAGATGCCGAAAAAATTATCAGTAGAAGCCCCTATTTTGTTCAAAACCCCGAAAAATACCAACACAAATGGCATGACTTCTTCGGTAATAATAAGCCTATTCATTTAGAACTTGGCATGGGCCGTGGTGATTTTATCATCAATATGGCCAAAAATAACCCTAATATCAATTTTATTGGTCTAGAACTTATCCCCTCTCAAATGGTGATGGCCACCGACCGTCTAAGAAAGATTGATATCCCTAACCTAAAACTAATCAACAAAGATGCTCGTGACTTAGACAAAATATTTGGCAAAGAAATAGATACTATCTATCTCACATTCTCAGAACCTTGGCCTAAAAGACAAGCGTTTTACCCACGAGTCTTACCTACGTCTCTATGACAAGATATTTAAGAAAAATAAACATATTATCTTAAAGACTGATAACAAAGGTTTATTTGCCTATTCTCTAGAAACTCTATCTGGATACTGGTATTCATTCGACTGTGTTAGCCTGGACTTACACCATGATGAACGCGAAATCAAAAATGTCTTAACTGACTTTGAGGCTCAGTACATCAAAGAAAATCGTCCTATTTATTATTTAGACGCCAGTTTCAAAAACTAAAAAGGAAATCTAACATCACTTAGTTTCCTTTTTTAAATATTCCAAAAAATCTCCAAAATTATCGATAATAAATTCTTGTGCCGTCTTTTCAAACAACACCATTATATAATAAGTATTACTACTAAAACTATATCTCTGCTCTGTTACTATCCCTATACTTTTTCCCAAATTTGTCGGTCTCTTCACTTTCTTCCCATTTTCAATCAAAACTTCCAAAACCCCAATACTTATCAACCACTCACTAAACACTTTATATTTAAGTTTTTCGCACAACTCATCTTTCAACATATTTATGCGATTAATAATTTCTGATAATGTAATAGCCTCCATTGAATACTGAAAATCCCTCAATTTACTCTCCTCTATTGTAAAAGGTAGTAACTTCACACTCTTCTGTTTCTCTTTTAATAATTCTTCCAAACAATCTCTAACATAGAACAAACACCGTGAAATTTTCACATTATTAACTATATCCGAATCTGGAATCATCTCCTGTGTTAGTGGGTTTATCCCATGCGCCAAATCATCAATATAATTTTTAGCTTGTGCTAAAACTTTTAAATCCATCACTCATCACCTATACTAAAAAAGCATTTACTTATGCTCCGTAAACGCTTACTTTCTTTTTATCTCTACCAAGTCTCTCAAAACGAACAACCCCGTCTATTTTAGCAAATAAAGTATGGTCTTTACCCATTCCTACATTCGTTCCTGGATAAATCTTCGTTCCTCTTTGACGATATATAATAGAGCCAGCATGAACAGTTTGTCCATCCGCCGCTTTCGCTCCAAGTCTTCTACCTCTAGAATCACGACCATTTCGCGTCGAACCTTGAGCCTTAACGTGTGCAAACAACTGAATATTTAATTTCATAAAATTCATGGTCTATCCTCCTCTTCTATTTTAATGTTCTTTTTATAATCTTCTGCTAATTCCTTTAGCATACAAATCATGTTTTGGGTAATCTTTAAAACATTTTGATCATCTTTCAAAATATCAATTGTTACCTTATTTTCTTCCGTTTTTACTGCAAGTGCCTCTTTATCAAATCTTAAAGCCGCATTGACACTTGTAATCACTATCCCTGAACACGCTGCACAAACAATATCTTTTCCTCTAATATCATATCCTGCATGTCCCTTAATAGTTATTCTTGTTTTCTCAATCACTACTTTTATCATTAACCAATTTTCTTAACAACTAACTTTGTATATGGTTGTCTATGACCTTGAGTCTTACGATATTTTTTCTTTGGTCGATACTTAAACACTTTAATCTTCTTTTGTTTTCCATGTTTCTCAACCAAACAAACAACTTTCGCTCCTTCAACATAAGGTGTTCCAATTTTCTCTCCGAGTGTCAAAACATTAGTAAATGTCACTTCACTACCCTCTGCCTCTGGAAGTTTCTCTACATAAATAACATCATTCTCACTTACATAGTATTGTTTGCCACCAGTTTCAAATATTGCCTTCATATTCATTCCTCCTTATCTATTTTTAAGACGCACCCTTATGGTAACATTTTATGTTTTCCAAAACCATTTTAGTGTGGTTTTTTCCGAATATTATTCGCAAAAAGCATTTATATTTTATCAAACATCTTACTTCTTGTCAAGTTAGTTATCTAATCTTCTTGCCAAAGAAATTGCCTGCGAATTCTCTAAATTTTGCATTTCTTCTTCAAAACGAGTCTCACTCATAAGTTCCGCATATTTCTTTTCTCGATCAAAAACATTTTTATAAACTTGCAGTGCATGCTCACTCACTCTAATAAGTCCCACAATATCACTTCTTATTTTATCCATTGTAAAATGTTTCCTAATAATTGGCATCAACCATTCTTTATAAAGACCCATATCTTCTAACGAAATTTTCGTCAAATCACATTTTTCTAGTTCTGTTTTTAATTTTCTCGTTTTCTCATTAACCACATATACCTGTGAAATAAAATCTACTTTCTCTCTTTCCTCTTTCGTTATATCTTTAACTTCCCCTATTGTTCCGATATCCGTAAAAACATATTTTCTCTCTTTAATATCTTTCTTTATTTGCTCCAAACTAAGTTTCTCTTCTTTTTTATTTTTAAACATCTTAAACAAATCACGCCAATTCCACTTATACGCCCCATATCTTCTTACCCCAAGATAAAAATAATTATCCGAACTAAACCATTTTGGATACTCTCTAATATTAGTATCTAGCTCTTTTTTCACAATCGCATCACTCTGAAACATTTCTCCAATTAAAGAATCTATATCACTAACATCGAGTTCAAAAACCTTACTAACTATCTCTAAAAAGGCCTCATCACTCAAACTTGTATCATTAAGCATAAGCATCGCTCTAACATCCAGTTCTCTCTCTTTAATCTGTTTTTTAACATCTAATTCTGGATTAATTGTCCATCTTTTTAATCTAAGTATCATCAATATCGCCTCAAAACTTAGTCCATATTATAACGTATATCCCCCCTAAAGTAAAGAACTATCTTCAAATTTCTGCCGTAAAACCTTTTTTTCTCCTAAATAAGTATCCTGCCATCGAAAATAGTGCAATGTTTCCTTTCGAAGTAACCCCAAATCAACCTTCTTATCATACTTAACTTTCGAATAAGGCACATTATAAATATACCTCTCAACCAAAAATCTCTCGTAAATATATTTAAACTCTCGCCAACTACATATTATTTTATAACTTAAAAAACCTAAAATAAGATAATTATTAAACGCATAAACCTGATTAAAAATCCCAAAAAGCACCAAAACGCCAATCGAAAAAAAAATACTTCCATAAAAAGCTTTCTTATAAGGCCAAATCAACTCCAGCAACCCTCTTAAAAACACATATCCATCAAGTGGCATTATCGGTAAACAATTAAACACCATAATCGCTCTATTATATCCTAAAAAAAGCTCATAAGTATTAAGTGAAACCACTCCCCTACTAAATAACCATCTAAAAACTAACCCCAACCCAATTTGAAAAACTATTCCCATACTAGCAATTAAAAGTTCCCTCTTAACTGGTGTATTAATTCTCTTATCAACCACTGTTACTCCACCTAAAGGATAAATCTCTACTCTTAAAATCTTAAACCCGAGTCTCTTAATTATCCAAATATGACCAAACTCGTGAACTATTACAATCAAATAGATTAAAAGTATATTCTTAAATAAACCTGTAAATAAAAAAGTAAGTACTAAAAAATAAGTCGCCGGATTAACTACTAGCCAATTTCTTATATTCATCATAACTTAAATACTTACCATTCTGATTAAAACTAAGATAAATTTCCTCACTATTAGCCGTCCCCAAAACTGTCCCCGCCTCGACATAATCATATATTTTAATATCTGTATCCGTTATATTGCTGTAACTAATATCAACTGCATCATTCCCCTGAATAATAACTGTATTTCCTATATCATCTTTCTCACCTATGAAGACCACTATTCCACTTGTAATCACATTAACCGGACTTTGGACACCCACCATCATCTTCACCCCATTTTTATAGTTTTCAATATTCGAATAATTAATACTGTTAATTACCATTTTATCCGCCTCCCCCTTAACAACTGGTTTAACTGGGTCCACTCTCCCAAACAATTCCTGATATATTTTATTTATTTTCGTAAATTGCACAGAATCTTCTAACACATACTTTTTATATATCTTTTTATTATCCACGCTAATATTCGTAAATATAATACTTCCCAAGACAAAAATAATTGCAAGTAATACCCTTGAAATAAGACCTTTAATATATCTAAGACAAGGGTCTAATTTTTCTTTTTTTTGTGACCCACTTCCCACATATCCCTGTCTTTTAAGTTTATTTCTTCTTATAATATCTTCTGCATTCACTTTTAATCACCTAGATAATTTTATGTTTGACTCCACTAATTTATAACTTAGTCCATAAAAAATCCCATTTCCAATAAAATTACTTGCCATAAAATTTAACAAATACCCCACACTATAATTATTTACTAGCCCCAGAACTATCACATACGCCCCATATAGTAAACCAAGTGATAAAAGATAATTAATTAAGTTTACCTTTTTTATTCCAAGCCTCTTATATAAACCAAAAATTATCCCCAAAAAAATTGTATTAACAAAATACACATTAAGTACCAATACATCCAAAACAAGTGTCACTAACAAAAACTTCCATATATTATTATGCGGTATCAAAACTACATTAAGAAGAATAAAGAACGAAGGAAACCCCAGTATCATCATCAAAATATCTAAAACCAAAAAAATCATTTTACAACTCCTACATAATTTATCTCCTGAAAATTAACCGCTGGCTTTATCTCCAAAATATACTGTAGCTCTAAGTCATCTTTCCATATATTCTTAACTTCTCCTATCAAGAGTCCTTCTCTAACTTTTGTGAGCCCTGAGGTATAAACCAAATCTCCCTCTCTTATCTCCTTATCAAGCTTAATATTCTTTACAATAATCTTTTCATCTTTACTAGTTAAAATCCCATAAGAAGAATTAATCTTCACTGATAAATTAATATCTGCATTTGTTAACATTCTAACCTCACTAAAACTTTTATCTACCCGTTTTATTACCCCTAAAACTCCCTTATCATTTATAACTACCTCTCCTACCTCCAAGCCTTCATCTCTTCCCTTTAGTATCGTTATCTTATCAAAAAACTCATAAATATCACGCATTACTACTTTACTAAACACTACTTCATAAGCATCTGTTTCAATCTCTAAAATATCCCTCATTTTTCTGATATCTTCTTCCAAATATGCCTCTCCTAATGATACACTTTTACTTTCTAAACCATTTAATTTAGTAGCTAATCTCATTAGCCCATTTCTTCCCAAAAATAATAAATATATAATTATAACCCCAATCACAAAAATATTTTTCCGTACCACTTTTAATCACCTATTACTATTATGTTCCATAACCTAACTTTTATATTCCCCAAATTCTTTCAAAATCGCCGCATTTAAAGAATCATAATAAGTACTACTACTAGACTTAATAAGCATCTCATAATCATTTATCTTCTTAATAAACTCTGCTGCAACATTTACCTCACCTACTCTAAAATTAACTCTCTTATCCGTAAAATAGCTCGCCATCAAATCCACACTCTCTTTTTTATTATAAAGTCCCAGAACTAACTTATACACACCCTTATCATTCCATATATAAACATTTTCATAATTAGCCTTTTTATTAGTCGCCTCTTCTAAAGTATTATAAGCACCTACATAAAAATAAGTAACTTTACTATCAAGGGCGAGTATTGTAAGAGGATTATCAAACTTCACACAAACTAAATACGATACTATCATTCCCATTACTAAAGCGAGTAAAAAAACTTTCATATTTTGCTTCATTATTATCACCATCTAAATTGTATCACAAAGTTATTAAATAATCTGTCGAATAAAAGTCCCCTTAACCAAAAAAGATAAAAGTAATAATAAACGCCGCAATAATACCCATTAAATCAGCAAATAATCCCACAGGAAGGGCATACCGAGTCTTAGTTACTTTTATACTCCCAAAATAAAGTGCCAATACATAAATAGTAGTATCCGTACATCCTTGCAGAGTCGCCGCAAGTCTGCCCACCAAACTATCAGGTCCAAAATTTGCAAATATTTCATTCATAATCGCTAATGATGCGGTCCCTGATATTGGCCTTAAAAGCGCCATCGGTATAATATCAATTGATATTCTACTATCAACAAAAAGTGGTTTTAAAAATGCCAAAGCTCCCTCTAAAAAATGACTATCCAAAAAAATATTTATCGCAAATACCATTGCTATTATTGTCGGAGCAATGTGAAAAATCATTACCATCCCCTCTTTTGCGCCCACCAAAAAACTATCATAAACATTTACTTTCTTAACAAAACCATAAAAAATAACTCCCAAGACAAACAAAGGAATAATTATCTTTGAAACTATATTCATCTCACTCTTCTCCTTATAAAATAATCTAGCACTAACCCCGAAATACTAGATACACTAGTAGCTAATATACTCGTTACAATAATATCTGTCGGATTAACACTTCCATACATCATTCTAAGAGCAATAACTGTCGTGGGAATTAACGTCACTCCCCCTGTGTTAAGCACTAAAAAAGTAATCATGGCCTCACTTGCTCGCGTCTTATCATCATTAACCTTTTGCATCTCCTCCATTGCTTTTAACCCAAAAGGTGTCGCTGCACTACCAAGTCCTAGCATATTTGCTGCCACATTACTAGCAATATAACCAAGTGCCTTGTTATCTCTATCTAAACTTGGAAAAAGTCGTCTCAAAATTGGATTCAAAACTTTCGCAAATATATTTAGTAACCCAGCATCTTCCGCAATTTTCATTATTCCCGTCCATAAAATAATTAAAGGCATCATCTGCACAATCATATTAAAACCACTCGTCGCATGAGTTAAAATCCCGTTATTAATTACTTCTATATTTCCCGTAACTAACGAATAAATAATCGCTATAAATATTAAAATAGCCCAAATAATATTTACCACTTAAACCATCCTTTTATTTTATCCCACAAGCTTATCTTTTCTTTTTCGACCTCTCTATCTATAGTTTTAGCATAGATACTCTCCACATGTAACACCTCTTCCCCCACTTTCACTTTAACCTCTCCAATCTTTACATCATCATATACTTTATCATACTTATATAATGTTATATCAAGTTTTAAGTCCTTTTTTTCCTCTTTTTTAACTAACGCATAATAATCTTTTTTCACATAAAAATTCACATCTTTATAATAATCATCATCTATTTTAAAATTATTTTTATCTATTGCCATCACTGCCTCATACTTCGCAAAATAAGTCTCATATAAACTCACATGGTCACTAAAATCATTTCCATCATTAAGCGTCACTACCACTAAATTTTTATTATCTTTTGAGGCCGTTGTAACAAGTGTTCTTCTAGCCGCATTGGTATATCCTGTTTTCCCTCCTGTCGCGTACTCATACATCGAAAACAACTTGTTTTTCCCTTCCCAATTATAAGTTTTCAGATTACTTTGAGCTTTATAGTTTTTAGTCCCAAATATCGTCCTAAACGTCTCATTTTGCATCGCTACTTTCGTTAAAAGAGCCATATCATACGCTGTCGAAATATTTCCCACTCCATTCTCATCAAGACCATGAGCATTAACAAACTTTGTATTCTTCATTCCTATCGTACTCGCATACTCATTCATGAGATACACAAAATTCTCCATTGACCCTGCAACAGTATTGGCAATACTAACCGCCGCATCATTCCCACTTCTAAGCATCAAACCATAAAGTAAATCTCTAAGCTTAATCTCTTCACCTACTTCTAGATAAACACTCGACCCATAAGCTTTTAAAACATCTTCATCAACCACCACTTGTTTTTCTAAATCACTATACATAATCGTTACTAAGCAAGTCATAATCTTTGTAATCGAAGCAATAAGTCGCGGTTCATCTTTATTTAAGTCATACAAAACTCGTCCACTATTTAAATCCATTACTACTGCCCCACTTGCACTAATTGCCAATATTTTAAGTGGTAAAACTAAAAATACTAAAAGTGCCACAACTAATTTTTTCATGACTTGCATCACCCCTATAAACTTATGCACTATCACCCTAAAAAAGAAGAAAAAAAGAAATCTAAGTTTCCCTAAATTTCCTCAATTACTTGTACTTTATTTCCCACAAACACAACTAAATATTTTTTTAGTTCTTTATTATGAAGTCGTGTGTCTTTACTATACTCCTCTAGTTGCTTTATCCCCTCTTGTAGTTTCTCTTCTAAAACTTTACGAGAATACTCTTTTTTTCTGATATATTTAAGTTCGATTAATATGTTATAGTCCATGTGTTCTCCATTACCAGCAATATATACATCTGCATATCCCTCATTGCATGGATACTCCGTATATAGATTAAACTCTGGAACTCTATTTAAAAATGCACTATATAATATCTCAATATCTCCTTCTTTAAAATTTCTAAATAACCTATTATCTAGTCTTTTTAATACTTCTTCTATATATCTAGTTATCTTCTCTATTTTACCCTCTTTTATTTCATCAATAAAACTTATTTTCTCATTAATATTTAAATTAACCTTATATTCACTTAAAATCTTTAAAAAATAATTATTATACGTCTCTTTCAT
>CANOGG010000025.1 GCA_947565485.1 uncultured Mycoplasma sp.
ATATTAAAACTATCATGAAATCAACAGGGCTATCAAAAAAAGAAATCGAAAAACTAAAATAGCTATTCAATTATAATTGCCCTTAATATCTTAATTTTTTTTATCTTTCAAAATTTTAAGTTTTCTGTTATTATATAGTTGGTGAAAAAAATGCAAGAATTATTTAAACTAAACAATAAAATAATACCCAATCTAAACACTTCTGTACTTTGTACTTCTGATTTTAACAGTCAAAATGATATCGCCTTTTATCTAAAACAAAATATCCCTATCATAACTAAACAAGAACAAACTTCGAAATCTCCAATCAATCCAGAACTATTAAATGAACTTGATTGTTTATATCTAACTTCAAAAACTAATCTTACCAAAATAGACAAACTAAAACTAAATATTATTTCCAAACTATCCCAAGAACCTAGTTGTCTTATTTTCTTTAATATTTTAACTTATCTTGATACCATTTTTAAAGAAAAATTACTAACATTTCTAAAAAATCATCACATCCATCTTATTAATTATACCAGTGAAATAGAAGAAACTCTATTTTTTGACTACCTAATCGTCACTAATAATAAAGAAATAATTATGGAAGGGCCAACTAAAGACATTCTAAAAGAAGAAACCATTTTAAAAAAACTAGGCTTTAATCTTCCCTTTATAATCGAACTATCAAATGGTCTAAAATACTATGGACTTGTAAATGAGACATATTATAATAACGAAAGGTTGCTAAATGAATTATGGAAATAAAAAAAATATTAAATAATCATAAAACTACTACTATCTATGGTTTAATCGGAAATATTGACCTCACAAGTACTGATAATAAATATCAAATAATATCGGATACTCCTTTTCCAAACACGATAAAAGAATATTTATCTAGTCCCAAAGATATAAACGCTTTAAAAATGGTTATGCTTTCACCTGAATATTTAAATAAGACAGCTAAAGAACTTACTGAAAATGAATTAAAAAAAGTAAACTTTGCCAAATGTTTAATCGAAAATTACTCCTATTTGATATTTGATTACTTTGAAAAAGGCTTTATTCACCAAGAAAAAGAAAATTTCAAACGTTTATTTAAAAAGCTAACCCAAGAATATGACAAAACAATCCTAATATTCACTAATGATATAACTTTTATTTGGGATATCGCCGAAACTTTATTTATTGTGGATAACAACAAAGTTATTAACACTATCCCTAAAGAGTCTTACTTCGATATTACTGATTATGTTGATAAACCAGAAATAATCAAATTCACTAATCTCATGCACCAAAAAAATATCAAGGTTTCTAATTATAAAAATGTTCTAGACTTACTTAAAGCTATCTATCGCATAAAGGAGTCAAAATGAAATATTTAATAAGTATCCAATATGATGGTTCTAAATTTTTTGGCTTTCAACGTTTAAACGCCAAAGAAACTGTCCAAGGAACTATTGAAAAAGCTTTAAGTATTATCGCGAAAGAAAAAATCGTCATCAAAGGAGCAGGCCGAACTGACCATGGAGTCCACGCTCTTGATCAAAAAGCCTCTTTCGACCTTTTTATAAATATTGATGAATATCATTTAAAAGAAGCCTTAAATAGTCTTGTTAAACCCTATATTTATATAACCAATGTTAAAACTGTAAATCAAGATTTTCACGCTCGGTTTAACGTCTGCCAAAAAGAATATACTTATAAAATAAACTTAGGCCCATATAATCCCCTCATAACCGATTATACCTACCAACCAAACTATGAATTAGATATTTCCAAAATGCTTGAATGTTCTAAACTCTTTCTTGGCGTCCACAACTTTAAAAACTTTGTCTCTGGCGAAAGACTAAATTATGATTGCATCATTTATGACATCCAATTTACTCAAAAAGAAAATATTCTTGAAATTAAATTTATCGGTCAAAGTTTTTACCGCTACATGGTTCGAAATTTAGTCGGCGCTCTCCTAGATGTTAGTCGTGGCAAAATCCAAATATCCGATATCCGACAAGCTCTAAACAATCCTGAAACCAAAAGAATATTTAGTACTGCGACTCCTGTTGGTCTATATCTAACTAAAATAACTTATGATGAAACCTCAATCTAGGCTCCTTAACAAGTAAAAAAATGTCAAAAATACCAAAAAAATTTAAAAAAATTCATTTTTCATTTGACAAAACCTCATTCTTTACATATAATTTTAAATGGTACATTTTATTTGTTGGAGTTGCGAGACTGTGGGAAGGTTGAAACAACGAAAACTTATGAAAGGAAAAAAGTTATGAAGAATACATTCATGCAAGCAAAAGAAAACATTGAACGCAAATGGTATGTTTTAGACGCCGAAGGAGCAACCCTAGGCCGTCTTGCTACCAAAGCTGCTACTATCTTAAGAGGAAAACACAAAGTAACTTACACTCCTCACGTAGACTGTGGTGATTATGTAATTATCATTAATGCCTCTAAGGTTAAACTTACTGGTAACAAACTAAATGATAAAATGTATTACAATCACTCAGGATATCCAGGAGGACTAAGAGAAAGAAATGCTAAAACAATGATTGAAAAATACCCAGAAGAAATGGTAGAAAGAGCAGTAAAAGGTATGCTTCCTCATGGACCACTCGGAAGAGCAATGGGCAAAAAATTATTTGTCTATGCTGATGGTAACCATAAACATGAAGCAAATAAACCTGTAGCTTTAAAAGTTGATTAGGAGGTTAATTTAATGGCTAAACAAGTATGGACCGCAACCGGTCGTCGTAAAAGAAGTTCTGCATCTGTAAGACTTACAGGTGGAACTGGAAATATAACTGTAAATGGAGTAGACGTTAATGAATACTTCCCTAATAAAATCGTTGTTATGGACTTAAAACAACCTCTTACTGTAACTGATAACGAAAATCGTTTCGATATCGAAATTACCGTAAAAGGTGGTGGCTACACAGGCCAAGCTGGAGCTAGTCGTTTAGGTATCGCTCGTGCTTTACTTGCGTTTGATGCTAACACCGACCAAACTCGTGAAGACTCTTATCGTAAAATTTTAAAAGGAAATGGTTTCCTAACTCGCGATGCAAGAGTAAAAGAACGTAAAAAATATGGTCTTAAAAAAGCTCGTCGTGCTCCACAATTCTCAAAAAGATAATAAATTGTTTTCTTATAACCTCATAAACCTAGTGTTTATGGGGTTTTTGCATTTTTAAAGATATACCTAAATTTGACAATTTCTGATTTTTTGTTATGATATATATCACATGTTTTTGATGTTTTGCAAATTTATGTTGTGTTTTTTGAAAAATATGTATATAATAATAATGTAAAACAAAAAGAGATATACTCTTTGGTCAGATGTATCTCCACATTTTAAGGATTTTGCACCTAACTTAATAGGTGCTTATTTTTTTAGTATGATAGCAAGTGCTACAAATAGAGAAATAGTAAAAAAAGTATTACCATATCTTAAAAGCAAAAATTTTAGAATAAGTTTATTCCCCGGTCATAAAATTAAGGGTAGGACTCAAAAAATAGAATATAATAATAATGAGAATATTTGAAATTGGTGAAATTTTATGTTAATATATTCCTATAAGACCTGAAGTAGGTAGCTAAATGCTAAACGTATGTTAAGTACGTTGCCCTTCAGGCATTTTTTCTATCTAAAAATAAATTATTTAAAGAAACTTTTAATCTTAACACCCCCAGCTATTACTTCTCTTTGAACTGAAATTAAATTCCCCTTAGGCTTATACGACCACTTAACCAAACTTATTTTCCCCTTTTCTATTTCTATTCCAGTAATTCCATTTGGATGAATCCCGGCTCCATCATTAAAATACAAACTATTTCCTACTTTAGGATAGGTCGGTTTATGTGTATGGCCTGAAATAACTATTTTATTTTTCTCCCTACTCCAAGTATCAAGTTTTTTATGAAACCTTTCTGTATTTTGATAATTCTTCGCGGCACTTGTTGGGTCTTTCACCCCTAAATTTTCGAGTCTCCGCCAAACATTTCGTACTAAGAACCTCGATAACTTCCAAAAAGTACTATTTAACAAATCTACTTGATGTCCATGAAGTAAAAATAATTCATGACTTTTATAACTCAAAACAACCGCTTCATAAACTTTCAAATTTTCCAGTAGTTTATATTTCTGCCCTGTAATCTCATCATCATAAGCCGAAAAATATTTTTTTACTATCCATCTTCTTTTTTTACACATATCATGATTTCCAAAAACCATCACAAACCTCTTATCCTCATGAAATTTTTTCAAAAGTTTAAACACACTTAGATGTTCTTTAATTGTATCTAAATAGTTCTTAACTTCCCACCAATCATCCCCATCACCAAGCTCTATATAAGTAAACCCTTTCAAATAATAATTTCTCAGTGCGGTCAAAAAAATATTCTCATTATGTAAAAAGTTATCTGAAATTTTTCCATCACCCCGATGAATATCACTCATAATAATTATTTTACTCTCATCATCAATATTAAGTCTTAGACTATCTTTATATATTTTATCTAACCTATTCTTCATGACCTACTTCCTCATTTCTCATGAAAAAAGGCACCATCGAACTCACAAACACCAGTTTTTCATCCAAACTTTTACTGTCATCAATCCCGTTATTATCTACTACTAATCCCAAATAACTGTTATATAAACGAACGTTTCTCTCATTTATTTTTTGCCTAACATAATCACTTAGTGGTAAACGCGTCCAAACTTTTCTTGTATGCGGTCTATCATAGATAAAATAGAAAGTATTATCCTCTGTCTTATAATCTCTCTTATCGTAACCAAGTTTTAAAAATGCCTCCAAAAAAGCCTCTAACATAAAAGTATCCAGAAACTCTATTTTAATCACCATTTTAAGTTCTTTTAACTTACTAAAAACTCCCAATTTAAAAACAGCTAACCACCAATGTCTATCTTGCACTTGAAACAATTTTTTCTCATTTTTATATAAAGCATAACTCATTCTTAAATAATCTTTTTCTTCTAAAGGATAATATAAAGTATGTTTATTTACTTTCTTAAGGCTTGTTTTATAAACTCCAATTTCTGCCCCCGTACAAATACCATACTGCCCTTTCCAAAAAGTTATCAACCACGAATAATTATTATATTTAAAACAAACTCTTTCTGTATCTAAAATCATATTAAATAATGGAGCAAGTTCATCATAAAAATAAGTATAACCCATATTTTTTTGCCATGCATTTTTAGCAGTATAAAAAACATCTTCTTCTGAAATGTAGATAAAACCAAATGAACTAAAACCATCATATGAAAATTTACCATAAACTTTAACTATAAAACCTAAAATTAGCTTAAAGGCAATTAAAATTATAGGAATTAGACAAATTAATAAAATCATAATACCACCCTAATTTATAAATATGTTGAAACTATAAGTTTGTAAATGACTCCAGCATAAAAATTTAAAACTTGTAATATCCAATTATTTATGCTAAACTAAATAAAAAAGAGGAGAACAAACAATGAACAATAAACAAAAATTACAATTATGTAGCATAGCTCTAACTCTAACGTCTCTATTAAGTGGCTGTGCCAATAGTAACGAAAAAAAGATATACGCAGGTGAATGTATGACTGATAGAGTATTGACATATAACACCGAATCAAATGTCATAAGTGGAACTATCACAAATGGAGCTATGGATTATATTCGAGTTGTCACTTTTAAACTTGATGACCTTATTTTTACTAAATTAGTTGCCATAGAAGATTATGAATCTAGAGGAGCACATAGCTCTGCCTATGCTTTAAACTATGTCGATTTAGAAAGTGGAACTACCCTAATCTCAGCATCTGCTAGGACAAGAGATGGAGAACTAAGTTACTTTATTGGCGAGAATATAATTATATTAGAAGAAAAACCTATTTTACCATTTTTATATGAGGCAGGAATACTTAAAGATGATTATGAAGTAAACGAAATTATAAGTTTTTATCAAGAAAATAAAGATAAATTTATTAGTGATTATTCATTTAGTCTAAGATAAAATTATCCAAAAATTACTTGACAATCATATACTATAATGATATAGTATTTGTGCATTTTGATTTGGTTCTACCACTGGTGGAACTTAATTTAATGGTTACTATGATACACCAGGAAGTGTGTTAATGAGAGGAGGAATTTTTAAATGCCAACAATGAACCAACTTGTTAGAAAAAATCGAAAAGACAAGGAAAGCAAGAGTAAAGCTCCAGTTTTAAATGTCGGCTATAATGCGATGACTAGAAAACAAACAGATGCTAAAGGACCACAAAAGCGTGGAGTTTGTACTCGTGTTGGAACTAAAACGCCAAAGAAACCAAACTCAGCATTACGTAAATATGCTCGTGTAAGACTTTCAAATGGTAAAGAAGTAGATTGTTATATTCCAGGTGAAGGACATAATTTACAGGAACATAGCGTTGTTCTTGTAAGAGGTGGACGTGTTAAAGACTTAATCGGTGTTCGTTACCACATTGTTCGTGGAACACTTGATACTCAAGGAGTTAATAATCGTAAACAAGGCCGTAGTAAATATGGAACTAAAAAACCAAAAAATTAAAATTTAGAAGAAAGGAGTTTTTAAATTATGCGTAAAAGACGTGCAAATAAAAGAGATGTTTTACCAGATCCAATATATAATTCTAAAACCGTTACTAAACTTGTAAATAGAATTATGAAAGATGGTAAAAAAGGTGTTGCTGAAAAAATTCTTTATGATGCTTTTGAAATTATCAAAGAAAAAACAGGCAAAGACCCAATAGAAGTTTATAATGCAGCTCTAGAAAATGTTAAACCAGCCCTAGAAGTTAAGTCTCGTCGTATTGGTGGTTCGAACTATCAAGTACCAAACGAAGTAAACGATGAAAGAGCTCAAACTTTAGCATTACGTTGGATTGTAAATTATGCAAAAACAAGAAATGGAAAGGGAATGGCCATAAATTTAGCTAATGAACTTATCGATGCTTCAAATGGTGTCGGTGGTGCTGTTAAAAAACGTGAGGATACTCATAAAATGGCTGAGGCAAATAAAGCATTTGCTCATTATAAATGGTAATAGGTTATGGCAAGAGATGTTAGTTTAGAGAAAATTAGAAATATCGGTATCATGGCTCACATTGATGCTGGTAAGACTACTACTACCGAACGTATTTTATTCCATACTGGAATAACTCATAAAATTGGTGAAACCCATGATGGCGAATCACAAATGGACTGGATGGATCAAGAAAAAGAAAGAGGTATTACTATTACTAGTGCAGCCACTACTGCTCACTGGAAAGGATATCGCCTAAATATTATTGATACCCCAGGTCACGTAGACTTTACAATCGAAGTTCAACGTTCATTACGTGTTCTTGATGGTGCAGTCGCTTTAATTGATGCTCAAGCTGGAGTTGAACCACAAACTGAAACAGTATGGCGTCAAGCAAATGACTACAAAGTTCCAAGAATGATTTGTGCCAATAAAATGGGTAAACTTGGAGCCGATTTCTATTATAGTTTAGAGACTATTAAATCAAGACTTGGAGCTAAAGCTGCTCCTATTGAACTTCCCATCGGATGTGAAAGTGAATTTAGAGGAGTAATTAATCTAGTTACTAGAAAAGCTATTGAATTTGATGGAAGTGAACATGAAAATGCCACTGAAATTGAAATTCCAGCTGATATGAAAGACAAAGTCGAGGAGTATCGTACATTCTTAATTGAATCTGTCGCAGATTATGATGAAGAATTAATGATGAAGTATTTAGATGGTGCTGAAATTACTGAAGAAGAACTTAAAAGTGCTATTCGAAAAGCAACTTTATCAGTAGAATTCTTCCCAGTTTTATGTGCTGATGCCCTCTCTAATAAAGGTATCAAACCATTACTAGATGCCGTACTAGACTATTTACCAAGTCCTCTTGATGTTGAAGCTATCGAATGTACTGACAAAGATGGTAATGACGTTTTACGTCACCCAAGTGATTCTGAACCATTCACTGCTTTAGCTTTCAAAATCATGACTGACCCATACGTTGGAAGACTATCTTTCTTCCGTGTTTACTCAGGTATTTTAAAGAGTGGCTCATATGTTTTAAATAGTACTAAAGGCGAAAAAGAAAGAATTGGTCGTATCTTACAGATGCATGCTAACCAACGTAAAGAAATAACTGAAGTTTATGCAGGCGAGATAGCTGCGGCTGTTGGTCTTAAAAATACCACAACTGCCGATACTCTTTGTGATGAAAAGAATCCATGTATCATGAAAGGTATGGAATTCCCAGAACCCGTAATTGATATTGCAATCGAACCAAAGAGTAAAAACGACCAAGATAAGATGGCATTAGCTATCCAAAAACTAGTTGAAGAAGACCCAACTCTTCGTGTTAAAACTGACCATGAAACTGGCCAAACAGTTTTATCTGGAATGGGTGAATTACACTTGGATATTATCATTGATCGTATGCGTCGTGAATTTAATGTTGAGTGTAATAGTGGTAAACCTCAAGTTGCTTACCGTGAAACTATTAAAGCCGCTGCAGAGTGTGAAGGAAAATACATCAAACAATCAGGTGGTCGTGGTCAATATGGTCATGTTTGGGTTAAATTTGAACCTAATCCTGAAAAAGGTTATGAATTCGTTGATGCTATCGTTGGTGGTGTTGTTCCTCGTGAATACATACCAGTAACTGATAAAGGTTTACAAGAAGCCATGGCTGGTGGAATCTTAGCTGGATATCCAATGGTTGATGTTAAAGCTACTTTATTTGATGGTTCTTACCATGATGTTGACTCATCAGAAATGGCTTTCAAAATAGCTGCCTCTATGGCCCTAAAAGAAGCTAAGAACAAATGTAACCCAGTTTTACTTGAACCAATCATGAATGTTGAAGTAATCGTCCCTGATGAATACATGGGTAATGTTATGGGTGACTTAACTTCTCGTCGTGGTAAACCAATGGGCCAAGAGTCTCGAGGTAATGCTTTATCTATTAAAGCAATGGTCCCTCTAGCTGAGATGTTTGGATATGCAACCAGTTTACGTTCCAACACTCAAGGACGTGGTAACTTCACCATGACTTTAGACCACTATGAAGAAGTTCCAAAGTCAATTAGTGAAGAAATAATCAAAAAAAATAGTGTTAATTAATTATGAATAATGAACATATTCATCCTAAATTTGAACGTACTACTAATAAGCATAACATCGAAGAAGTAACAAAAAAAGTTAAACCTAGATTAAACGATAGTACTATGTTAAGTGTTGAAGCTATCCTAGAAAGAAGAATAGGTAGTTTCTTCATCATCGATATGAGTAATGAAGAAATAAAAGCTTTAACTAACCAATTTCTAAAAGATTTTATGACTCTAGGAATGACCCAAGGTCCCCTAGATATAAATAGTTTAGAAAATATTCCAGATGAATTTATTAACCAATATTTAATAAATAAATATGGAGATAAAATTGTTTTAAAAGAAGATAATAATGATAATCTACATCGCTAAAAATCTTCTCTTAAAAATAAAATAGTATCATTTAACAAATTGATACAAATAAACTAAAATAATACTTGCAAAAAGTTCAAGTATTAGATAAAATATTATTGTATATTATATTTGAAAGGAGAAAAAATAATATGGCAAGAGAAAAATTTGACCGTTCTAAAGAGCACGTTAATATTGGTACTATTGGCCACGTTGATCATGGTAAAACAACATTAACTGCTGCTATTACAAAATTTTTTAGTAAAGAGTTTGTTGAATATTCAAATATCGACAAAGCTCCAGAAGAAAGAGAAAGAGGTATTACAATTAATACCGCTCACGTTGAGTATGAGACTGACAAACGTCACTATGCTCACGTAGATTGTCCAGGACATGCTGACTATGTTAAAAACATGATTACAGG
>CANOGG010000026.1 GCA_947565485.1 uncultured Mycoplasma sp.
ATATGATGCAGCCCATGCATTTGGTGTTCAATATAAAAACATTGGTATTGGAAATTTTGGAGATGCGTCAATATTTAGTTTTCATGCAACAAAAGTGTTTAACACAATTGAAGGTGGAGGAGTAGCTTATGATGAAGATAAATTAGAAATATATAATAAAGCTTTAGAAAGCCTTAATATCAATTTAGATAGTTATGATTATATTATCAATTTATATAAAAGAACAAATCGTTCAAGTGCCGAGTGGCATGATCTTGCTGATAAAATCATTGCAGCATATACTTATTATCCAAATGCAATGTATGATATATTAAAAATTATAAAGCCATATCTTGAAGGAATGGATAGAATAGATATTGATTTAAAAGAACAAGAAGCATTGAAAGCGGGTACAAAGGCAACAGATGCTGATGTTCTACAATCAGGACCTACTAGAGAAATAGCAAATACTTTACTAGGAAGAGCAAGACAAGAATTAGCATCATTTTCATTTGATGGCGATAATGCTGGTAAAATAATAATTAATAGTGCTTATGAAGATTATGACTTTAATCTTTCATACAGTATAGATGGTGGTAACACATTCTCTGAAAAAACTACATCACATGCTATACAATTAACTCCAGAAGAGATAGCTAGAATTACTGCTGAAAATGATATTATAATTGCGATGGATGGTACCCGCCAAAGATATCGAATAGATATTTCTAAAGGTGTTATTGCAACTAATCTTTATGGAAATGATTTAGAAAATAGAGTTATAGGTATAAATACAACATATGAATGGCGAAATAATGATAATGAGCTTTGGACATCTTATGCTGTAGCATCTCCAAATAATACTGGAGACAAAACATTGCACGTTAGAGTAGGAGCTCATGGAGTAAATCTTCCGAGTGATGAATTAACATTTACATTCACTGCAGATAATCAACCTGATACAAGAAAATATGTTCCAGTATCTCATTATAGCATTCACGCTTATTCGACGCAATCAAAAGATACAGCAAGACCATACTATGCACCTAACGCAATAGATGGAAATGGCAATACTTTCTGGCATACTGATTATGGTCAAAATGTTTTACAACAAAGCGTGAAGCCATTTATAACTATAAAATTAGATAAATTAAGATTTATATCAGCTGTTGAGTTTAAACAAGTATTAGACCCTAAACGGCCAAGTGACCCAGATTCAATAAAAAACGCTCGCATATATGTAAGTGAAGATGGTGAGAATTGGACTTTAGGTGGTCAAATAGAAAATTGTCCGCAAGATAAAGAGTTAAGAGTTGTAGATTTTGCTGAAAGTCTATACGGTCAATATGTCAAGATAGAGATGGATACATATAATATGTTTGCTTCTCTAGCATTAGTAAACATATTCCAAGATTTAACTCAAAACCCAAGACCTACTGGTGGTATTGGTTATAGTACTACTGAACCGACTAAAGAAAATGTAATAGCAAGACTTATTAATGTAAGCGCTGAAAATTATCGTATAACAAATAATGGTGGCAGCGACACTTATGTCTTTACAGAAGAAGGAGATCATTCATTTACATTTGAATTTATTGATACTGACACTAATAAAACAGGTACTGCAACTGCTAGAGTTAATTGGATAGATAGGACAGCACCGACGGCAACTATTAAATACAATATAACTAATCCTACTAATAAAACAGTATATTCAACATTAGTACCAAATGAAGAGGTTACTGTAACTAATAATACGAAATTTAGTTTAGATGAAGACGATAATGTTTTAGATGGTGATGGGAATATTCTTGAAAACTATACAACTGACGAAAATGGTAATGTAAAAAATCCTGAAGGTTTAGTTGTAGGTAATATTAGTACTTTAATTCATGAATTTTATACAAATGGTGAATTTGTTTATGAATTTGTTGATAGAGCGGGAAACAAAGGAACAGCGACTGCAAAAGTCACATGGATAGATGAAGAGGCACCGATTCCTACGTTAACTTATGATAAAGAAACATTAACTAATGAAGATGTAACTGTGACAATTGATTTTAATGAAGAAGCTACAGTTATAAATAATAAGGGAAGTAAGACTTATACATTTAGTAAAAATGGAGAATTTACTTTTGAATTTAGAGATGATGCAGGAAATATAGGAAGTATTACAGCAAAAGTTAACTGGATAGATAAAGAAGCTCCACAGGCAAAGCTTAAGTATGAGAGACAAGGAAATAAAGTTATTGTAAGAGTAGAAGATGCAAGTGAAGAGATAGAATATGTTGATGGTATCGGAGTTTATGAATTTACGAAGAATGGTAAATATCCAATAGTTATTAGAGATAAAGCAGGAAATGAGACGACACTTATGGCAGAGATAACAGGTTTAAGTAGTGGTAGTACAGGTGAACCGACAAATCCTGATAAGCCAGATGAACCAGACAAGCCTGATGATAATAAACCAGGAGATGATAATAACAAACCTGGTGATAGTGATAAACCAAATGAGAATCCGGGAAATAATGGAGGAGATACGAATAATAAACCAGATAATAATGGTTCTAGTAACAATGGAAATAATTCGAATAATAATCAAGGTTCTAATAATGGAAATAACAACAATAGTAATGGTAATAATAGTGGTAACAATAATGGGTCAGGAAATGGTGGCTCAACGACTACGCCAATAAATAAAGATTATAAGAAATATAATTTTAAAAATGTAGAGGTAGAAATACCAAGTAGTTTAGTACAAGAGGGAATGGATTTAGTAATAAAAGAGTTTAAGGTAGCAAAAGAACTTGAGGTAATGTTTGGAGATGCAAGTGAGTATTATGATGTTGCATTTGCTATGCCAACAGGAGAGATAGAATTAAATTCTGATAGTCCACTTCGAGTAAGTATTAAACTTAAGAGTAATAAAGAGTTTATTGGGGTTTATGAGATAACTGATCAGAATACAATTAAGCCAATAGATTATGTTAAAAATGGACAAACAGTAGAGATAACAACCAAGAGTTTAGGAAGATATGTAATATCATATAAAGGAATAAAAGCGATAAGTCCAAGTGTAACATTACCAGTTATAAATGAAGATAATAAAAGAGTTAGGATATTTCCATGGGTAATTGGAGCGATGGCTGTTATTAGTCTAGGTGTATTTATCTATATGGTAAAAAATGATAAAGATTAGTTTAAATTAATGTAAAGAAGAACAGTTTAGTATTGTTCTTTTTTTCTATCTCCTTTATACTATTGGTAGGTGATAAAAATGATAATAGGTTCACATGTTTCGTTTAAGAGTAATCAGTTAGTGGGAAGTGTTAAAGAAGCTCTTAGTTATGGGGCTAATACGTTTATGTTTTATACGGGAGCACCACAAAATACGATAAGAAAAGGAATAGATGAAGATTTAAAGTTAGAAGCTTTAAAATTAATGAAAGAAAATAATATAGATATAGAAAATGTAGTATGTCATGCGCCTTATATTGTTAATTTGGCAAATGGGACGGATAGGTCAAAGTATGAGTTTAGTATTAATTTTTTGAAGCAGGAACTTAAGAGATGTGAGATGCTAGGTGTTAAGTATATGGTACTTCATCCAGGGTCAAGTGTAGGTTTAGAAAGGGGGGAGGCGATAGATAATATTATTACGGGCTTGAGGGAAATTATTAATAAAGATAATAAGTGTATGGTTTTACTTGAGACAATGGCTGGTAAGGGAACAGAAGTAGGATGCACTTTAGAAGAAATAAAAACGATAATTGAAGCGGTTAAAGAAGAGGGAGCGATAGGAGTTTGTCTTGATACGTGTCACTTAAATGATGCTGGTTATGATATGAGTGATTTTGAGGACTTTTTAGAGGAGTTTGATAAATTGATAGGTTGTCAATATATAAAATGTATTCATATAAATGATAGTAAAAATGAGAAGGGAGCGCGAAAAGATAGGCATGAGAATATAGGATATGGGGCAATTGGTTTTGATAATATATTAAAGATTATTAATTCAAAGAAGTTAAGTGAAGTGCCGAAGATTTTGGAGACGCCATATATTGGAGAGAGTGATGAGGATAAAAAAAGAATATACCCGCCTTATAAGTTTGAGATAGAGATGTTAAAGAATGGTGTTTTTAATGAGAATTTAAGGGGAGATATTAGAGAGTTTTATAAGTAAAAGGGAAACGGTAGATTTCTTTTTTTTGAAGATATTTAGTTGTATTTAAAAAAGCTTTTTGTTATAATAAAAAGTAATTTCTAGAAAGAGGGTATGGCGATGACTTTAGAGGAATACGATGCGAAGACAACTGCTTGGAAGATAGAGAGTGAAGCTAAGGACTATTTAGAGTTTAAGAAAATAGATTTATTTAGATTTAATGATATATGTAATTATTGGTGGCAAGAAAAAGGGATAAATAACAATCAGAATGAAGAAGTTTTGGATGAGGCTTTAAAGAGACTTGAGAATTTTATTTTTAAAGAATATATAAGTGATGGAGAATATGAGAAGATTAGAGAGAGTTTAGAAATTTATTTGGGATATATGAAGAGAAAAATGAGGCTTTTAGGTGAGGTTAAATTAGAGTCTTGGGTGACCTATGATTGGGAAAAGAAAATAAATTATTTTAAAAAAGTTCAGTCACGATTAGATTATACTTTTAAAAGTTTTTTTCAGGAAGTTTTAAAGGAACTTGGAGCACCTGAGGGATTAAATAATGAGGTTTTATTAAGAGAGTTATGGGGGATATTTTCAAGTCTTGGCATTAGTTCTTTAGGAAGAATTTTTTATGAAGTAAGTGATGATAAAGAGAAGTTAGAAGAGTTAAAACAGACTTTTAAGAAATTATTAAAACAGTATATTAGAATAGAAGATAAAGAATTTGAAGAAGTTCTTAGGGTAGGAACGATTATTAATAATGAACTTTTAGGAATTAAGGAAGAAAATATTGAGAGGTATTTTCAAAACTGTTTTAATTTTAATTCTGAAAATGAAATGGGGAGTTGGACATTTAAGTATGATAAAAAATATAAAACAATGAGTGTGATAGGAAAAAATAGATATTATGATTTAGAAGATAGGAAGTATTATATATCGGGTTGTGATACAGTTAGTTTTTATGATAGAGAGGGAGTAATGCAAGGATATTATGAATTTTATGTTAGTGATTGGAATGATAAGATAGATTGGTCTCGGAGGGATAGAGTAGTTAAAGAAAAGAGATTGGTCAAAGGCTTTAATGGGATGGCACGTTTTACCTTGATTACTCTTGGAGATGTAATAATTGATACAGAGATAGATGAAGTTTATGAGGAACATTTAGTTGAGGGGCTTAGTTTTAGAGAGTATCATTTAAATCCAGGTTTAAGGGAGTATGTTTATTTTGATTATGATGAGATGATGGAAAGGAAGCTTATGTTATATTTGAGTCAGAATGGTATTAGGTATATGGTTTTAGCAAATGATGAGAGAATTTCTATGGGGGCAAAAGATTTTAGTGAGGAGAAAATGTTTAGAGTGATGCAAGACTTGGAAACAGAATATTATCAGGGAAGAAATAGAGGGAGAAAATAAAACAATGAGTAATAGGGAGATTTTGGAATGGGTAGAAATATTAAAATTTGATTATAAAAAACATGATAGTTTGCAAAGGGCTTTAAAAGAGTTACTAAGTAATGATAATTATATGAATGTTATTAGGGGAAAAGAGACGGATGTTAAGTATTTAAGAGAAGTGCAAGAAATATATGAGGCATTTAAGAAATTAAAGAGTCTAGAGCTTGAGCAAATTATAAAGGTTATTAAAGAAGAAGCTAAAGAAGATGAAGTAATAAGTGAGGAGATTTTGGAAGAAGTTATTGCTTTTGATGAGGGAGAAATGCATCTTCTTATGAAAAATTAGGATGATGAATATCAAGAGATAGATAGTTTAGATAAAGAAGTAATGCTTGATGATAATTTAAGTTTTTTGATGAAAAGAGATGAGAAAAATAGGAAAGTATATCTGTATAATTTTAAGGGCGAGTTGATATTTAGTTTAGAAGTAGCAGCTTTCTATACTCTAAGAGTGATATCTAAGGGAATTATTAGGTATTATGATGAAAAAAGAGTTTTGTATATTGATTATAATGGGAAAGTATTAATGGACAATGATAAGTCATTATATGGAATGAATGTTGATAGGTTGTTAAGCACAAGAGAGTTTACTTATCAAGACGCCAAGGATATGTTATGTAGGAGTAAGAGATATGCTTTTTTGAAAGGGTTTAAAGTAGATGAAGTTTATCAGAGGTTTATTAGACTTACAAGTAAGGTAGGAGTTATAATTTGTAATTATGCTGGAAAGATTATAATAGACACGAGAGAAGCGAGGTATTGTTATGTAGGAAAAATTCCTAAGGAGAGTACTGCTGAGATTGTAGAAGTGGGAGTTTTTGATGATGATTTAAATAAAACATATGGTTATTTTGATTTGGGAGAAGAAAAATAGATTGTAGAACCTAAGCATTTATATGTTCTACCTTGGATATCTTCAGGTTTTTTAATTGATTATCGTGAGGCAGCTTATGTTATAAGGGAAGAAGAGAAAATAAATTTTTATAAAGTAGAGAGACAAATAATAAAAGATAAGATAAGAAAAATACTTAATTTAAGATTAAGAGGAGAGTATCGAAATAATTATGAGGGATTTATTGAGTATGTTTTAAAAGAATTTGACTGGTTACAAAGGGAAGAGGCCGAGGCGGATGATTTATTTTTTCAGATTGAAAAAGTTAGAAAAATAGATAAGAATACATATTTATTTTGGTCTGGTTGTAATGTTTATTTAGCTTTTAAAAAGAGACAGGCAAAATGGGAGTATAGGCTTATTGGAGAGTTTTATAAGTTTTCATCTTTAGTTGATAAAAATATAAATATGTTAGTTTTTGATGATTGTATCGATGAAGATAGGTATATCAGGGCTTTAGCTGGTTATAAAATTGATAAGGGGAATATGGAGAAAGTGAATATTTTTTCAGAACTCATGAGAGAGTATAACGAAATTA
The DNA here is from genome assembly GCA_947565485.1 of uncultured Mycoplasma sp. GTDB lineage: Bacteria > Bacillota_I > Bacilli_A > RF39 > UBA660 > Caccenecus. The sequence goes on from CANOGG010000026.1 coordinate 7,030, forward strand.
ATACTATTACAAGAGTAGAAATACCAGTTACAAGTTCTTTTAGGCCAGCTTTAAAGGAAGCAAATACTCGTTCTTTGGGGGAAAGTTCAATGGGTCTTAAAACAGGCAGTAAAGAAGAAATAATAGTTAGAGATACATTTAAGGATTTAGTTTAAATGGGAGTAAAAGCAGGAGAGAAAAAACTTGGTGTGAATGCTTCAAGGGAAGATAGAAGACAGAAAATTTATATTAGAAAAATAGAGGAAATAAGTAGAGATGGGAATATTCTTTGGGGTGATTTTTATAACTTGGGCGAGGGAATAATGGACCGATGGAGTAACAGATTGATAATTAACCTTGATTATGTAATAAAAAGATTAGATTTTAATGGTAATTATGTGGTAGAGATGAGTGTGGGAGGAGGAGATAAAGACTTTTTGATGCATCCGAGAAAAGGAGTCTTGATTGGTCCAGTTCAAGAAATCGGCGATTTTTATAAGGGAATGTATATAGTTAGAAATAATGAGAAATATTATGGTTATGATGAAAATGGAGAATTAGTGGTTAGGGAGGCAGATAATATTAAATGGATAAGAAAGTTTATGGTAAATGGACGAGGATTTGTTGATTCATATCACGAGGTGCTTCAAGTTACAAATGCAGGATTTGTTTATATAATTGAAGATAATAAAGATTATTTGATAAGACAACCGTTTGATAATAAAGAATTGTGGCAGTTATTAGAAGAAGGTCCAACTTTAAAATTAGAAAAGAATAGATGAAGAAAATAGAACGAGAAATTGTTCTTTTTTTGATTGCTTTTTAGGTGGTTTTATGGTAGATTAATTATAGATAATAGAGGTTGATGATTTTTGAGAAAAGTAATGGTTATTGTATTAGGATTATTAGTGGTTATACTAGGAGTGGAGATTTTGGTGGCAAATAATCTTAAGGTGAAAAGTGGAGATAAAGGAAATAAAGAAATGCCTGTTAAGATAAATGATGGTGTTAAGCTTTTGGTGACAAAGAAAGATGGTAATGATGTAGTACAGAAGTATGAAATAGTTTTGAATGGAAAAAGACGAGAGGAAACTTTGGTTTTTAAAAGTGATGTGAACGTTGATGAAGAGGGAAGAGAGTCATATAATATAGATGCAAAACTTGATGATATTTTGCTATTTTCTATGAATGATTATGACGGGTACGATGGTTATGTACCTTTTAAAGAGTTAGCTAAGTCTTTAGAAGAATATATAACTAAGAGATTTAATGAGAAAAATTTTGTAATTTTAAAAGGTAAAGATAAAAATTATTTGGGGGGTAGTAAATTATATTTTTGGTGTTAGTAATGGTCGAGAGAGAACTGTTTTATATGTTTTTAATGATGAGTTGAAAAATCTTGATAATCGAGGCCTTTTGTTAGACTTGGAAATGGGTAATTTGTATTTAGAAAATGATGTTAAACCATGGTATAAAGATAATATTGGAGTATGTCGTGAAGCAAGTAATTGTCAGTTTAGAGGTAGTGTAGATTATGATGAATTAAAAATTTTGTATCATAAGCAATCAAATGATGCTGATGATTTGGAGTATTTATAGGAGAGAATGTATAAGATAAATAATGATAAGTTAGAGTATGAAGTAATTAATAAGTATAAAATTATCGAGAGTGTTGGGGCACTAGAATGGTAGGCGAGTTATTTTGAGAAAAGGAGCATATTATATTTTATTGGTATTGTTTGGTTTGGTCTTAGCTGTGGAACTTCATTTTTGCTATAGTGTGATTTTTAAGACAGAAAAAAGAGAGACTAGTTATACGAATAATCCAAATGAGGGTACCGATAAAGATAAAGACGATAATAAAGATGGGGAAGATAATAAATTAGAGGGGTATTTAAAGACTCTTAATTATGATGAGTATGTATATCAAGAGAGAAATATAGATATTAATCATGTAATTGTAGGGGAAGAGATAAGAAATGATAAAGAGTATATTAGAAATTATAAAATTATTATGAATGGAAAGATAACAGATATGGTTGTTAGTTATGTTCTTGATGAAGAGGGAGATATTAAAGGTAGTTTAAAGTATGGTGAAAAAACAATGAATTTGGACGTTTTTGATATTAAGGGATATGGCGAGATAAGTGGAAATTTATTAAATAATTATATTGAAAATTTTGCTTTTGATGTGTTTGAGCCAGAAAATTTAGAATTTTTTAAAGGGGATGATGGGAAAGATTATGTGATTTTTGATATGCATTACTATTCAGATTATGCACCAGAGATTGTAAGTAATATTTTGAATGATAATTTTGAAAAGTTAAAAGCAAATATAAATGGAAGGGAAGAAGAAAAATTTTTTAGATATAATGGTTTTGTTAGTTATGTGAGGCTAGATGAGTACAGACCTCATATTGGATATTTAGCAAAAAGAGTAGTATTTGGAGGGGATGGATATTTAAATTTGGCTGTGGTTGATGGCAAAGTTAGATATGTGTATATTGGTGAAGCTGAGAAATATGATTGCAATAGATTTTCACAAGCGATAGAGTATGAACTTAGTGTTAGAAATAATAAGATAACTTTAAAGGCATTAGATAGTGAAAAAGTTTTTTGGGAGACAGATAATTGTTAGAAAGACTCTTATAATATAAATATAGTTAAGTTCTACAAAATTTGATAGAA
>CANOGG010000027.1 GCA_947565485.1 uncultured Mycoplasma sp.
GAGGTTAAGCTTCCACTAGCGGCGATTGTTTTAATGCTTCATAATAAAAAAGATAAGCAGAATAAGAAGATTTTAGAACAAGTTAGAAGAATAGAGAGTTATGTAGAACAGGTGCTTTATTATGCGAGATGTGATGTAGCACATGAGGATTATTTGATTAGAGAAGTAGACTTGAAAAAGGTTATAAATGCGGTAGCTTTAAAGAATAAGGATGTGCTTTTAGTATCAAAAATAGATTTTGTAGTTGAAGATGTTAGAGGGTTAGTTTATACAGATTATAAATGGTTAGAGTTTATCGTTAATCAGATTGTGGATAATAGCATTAAGTATCGAAAGGGACATGCAGATGTTATTAAGATTAGGGTAAAAGCAAGTGATAAAGAGACTATTTTAGAGATTTATGATAATGGTATAGGAATATCTGAGGCAGATTTAAAGAAAGTGTTTAGTAAGTCTTTTACAGGGCATAATGGACGAATTAAGAATAAGTCGACGGGTATGGGGCTTTTCATTGCTAAGAGTTTAGCAGAAAAGCTGGGGCATAAGATTTTGATTGAGTCAGAACAAAATGAGTTTACGAGAGTGAAGATTGTATTTGGAAATAATAAATATTTTGAGGTGGTTAGAGATAAAAAATAGTTAGAAGTGCTAGGGTTAGATAAAAGCACTTTTTATATTTGTTACGAAAAAGTAAGAAATATGTAATTTAAGATTAACGACAAAGTTTAAGTTTTAAGTTATGATAACTTAAGAGAAGAGGAGAAAAAACATTATGAGTAAAATTTTAGAAATGTCTAATGTGCAGAAATATTATGGCAGTAGGTCTAGTCTTACGAAAGCCCTTGATGATATAAGTTTTAGTGTCGATAAGGGAGAATTTGTCGCGATTATGGGGGCAAGTGGTTCGGGTAAGACGACACTTCTTAATTGTATTGCAACGATTGATAAAGTAACAGCGGGACATATAACAATTGGAGGAGTTGATATAACTAAGCTTAAGGGAAGTGAACTTAATACTTTTAGGCGGGAGGAGTTAGGTTTTATCTTTCAAGATTTTAATTTGCTTGATACTTTAACAGCATATGAGAATATAGCACTTGCGTTGTCAATTCAAAATGTGAAAGTAAGAGAGATGGAGGCAAGAATTAAAACAGTGGAGGGCAAAAGCAGAGGGTAGCATCAGCAAGAGCGATTGTGACAGATCCGAAACTTGTTTTAGCAGATGAGCCAACAGGAGCACTTGATTCTAAGGCAGCTAAGATGTTATTAGAGAGGTTTAAGTATTTGAATGAAGAGTTAGAAGCGACTATTTTGATGGTGACACATGATGCTTTTACCGCGTCTTTTGCAAGTAGAGTGATATTTATTAAAGATGGGAAAGTTTTTAATGAATTATATAAGGGTAGTGATTCAAGAAAAGAGTTCTTTGATAAGATAATTGATGTTGTGACATTACTTGGGGGCGATATAAATGATATCTAAGTTATCGCTAAAGAATATTAAAAGAAGTTTTAAAGATTATACAATTTATTTTTTTACATTGATTTTAGGGGTGGCGATATTTTATGTGTTTAATGCAATAGATAGTCAAACAGTGATGCTTGATGTAACATCTTCGATGTATGATATTATAGAGCTTATGATAAATTTACTTTCAGGAGTTAGTGTCTTTGTATCATTTATTTTAGGTTTTCTAGTTATTTATGCGAGTCGATTTTTAATTAAGAGGAGGAATAAAGAGTTTGGAATTTATTTGACACTCGGCATGAGTAAGAGGAAGATATCAAGTATTTTGTTTTTAGAAACACTTTTTATTGGGATTATATCACTTATGGTGGGATTAGGACTTGGGGTAATTCTTTCACAGTTTATGAGTATGTTAGTTGTTAACTTATTTGAGGCGGATATGCGAGAGTTTGCTTTTGTGTTTTCAAAAGTAGCTTGTCTTAAAACAATTATTTATTTTGGAATTATGTATTTAATGGTAATGATTTTTAATACAGTAATGGTTAGTAAATGTAAGCTTATTGATTTATTGCAAGCAAGTCGAAAAAGTGAAGAAGTGAAACTTAAAAATCCTTATGTTTGTGTTGGGGTGTTTATGGTGGCGGTAGTTGTTTTAGGGCTTGCTTACTATCTTGTTACTGGTGGTATTGCAATGCTTACGAGTTTTGATAAAATATTTATACCAGTTGCGATGGGCGCAGGGGCGACATTCTTTATTTTTTGGTCGTTATCAGGTTTGATTTTGAAGATAGTGATGAGTGTTAAGAAGTTTTATTATAAGGGACTTAATAGTTTTATTTTAAGACAGTTTAGTAGTAAGATTAATACGACAGTCTTTTCAATGACGATTATCTGTTTGATGCTTTTTGTGACGATTTGCGTGTTATCGAGTTCGTTATCAATAAAAAATTCAATGACGGCTAATTTAGATGAGCTTGCGCCAGTTGATTTACAATTAGTAAAAAAGTTAAAGTTGGATAAGGGAAGAGAGTATAATGAGACTCAGATTGAAAATGCTAGTTTGAGTGTTAGAGAAACGCTTTTAAATTTAGATTTTGATATGAATAATTTAAAAGATGTTGTCGAGTTTAATATTTATGGAATGGAAGATTTCACGTTTGGAGTGACACTTGGGGATAGTATAGAAGAAATTCAAAAGGATTATAAATTTTTAAATAGAGGGACAAGAGAAGAGATAATGAAACTTAGTGATTATAATAAGTTATCGAGGTTGTATAATAAAGAGACTTATGCTCTTGCAAGTAATGAATATATAATAGTGGCTGATTTTGATTCGATGGTTGAAGTGCGCAATATTGCTCTTAAAAATGAAGAGGTGATTAATGTTTTTGGAGTGACATTGCGACCAAAGTATAGTGAGTGTCAGGATGGATTTATTGAGATATCTTCTAATCATATTAATTCGGGAGTAATTATTGTGCCAGATGAAGTGGTGGATGAGAGTGAGGCATTTGAGAGTTATTTAGTGGCTAATTATAAAGCTAATGATAAAGATGGTAAGAGGAAAATAGAGCAGGAGATAGTAAATTTAAGTGAGAGTGATAAAGCTCTTCTTTATGCGGAGTTTAATGGGACGACAAGACTTATGATAGCAGAGGCTAGTACAGGCCTTGGAGCACTCGTGACATTTATTGGGATATATCTGGGAATTATTTTCTTGATATCAAGTGCTGCGATACTTGCTTTAAAACATTTAAGTGATAGTAGTGATAATAAAAGTAGGTTTAAGATGCTTAGAAATATTGGAGTGCAAGATAAGCTTATTAATAAAGCCATATTTAGAGAGATAGCGATATTTTTTATGACACCACTTGTTTTAGCAATTATTCATGCAATATTTGGGATAAAATTTTGTACGTTTATTTTAGAGTCTTTTGGAACAAAAGGTCTTTGGGCATCAATTATGATGACGATGGTTTTCTTAGTTGTAATTTATGGGGGATATTTTTTGATAACATATTTTAGTAGTAAGAATATAATAAAAGAGAAGTAGAAATTATTAAAAGTCTTGGATTTAAAAAAATTTAAGGCTTTTTTGATAGTGTTTTTTAGGCTTGACTTTTAGGGTAAAGTATGGAAGAATATTATTTAAGAGTTAAAATGGTGATGGTTGATAATTAAGTGAGATTATAGATGAGAAAATTTATGGAGGTATTATGAAAGAGAAAGTAAAGATAGTAACAGTAGGAATGGTGGTTGCGACTGCGGTCGTGGGAGGGGCTAGTTGCTACGCAGTTTTAGAGGGGAAGAAAGAACCAGTAAGAGAAATTAAAGAAAATCCAGTGGAAAAAGAGCCTAGTATTAAGCCCCCTCTCGATGATAAGCCAGATATTAAAGATGAAGATGAGCCAGTTGTGGAGCCAAAAGGGGAAGAGGAAATACCTTCTGTTCCGGTCACAAAGCCAAGTAGTGGAGGCAATACAGTAAGTGGTGGTAGTAAACCATCTTTGGTGGTAAAGCCAGAAGAGAAGCCAATACTTAAGCCAAGTGAGCCAAATATTCCAAGTGTTCCAGGAGAGATAGAAAAACCAGAGGAGCCAAGCGAGCCAAATATTCCAAGTAAGCCAGATGTTCCAGAGATTGTTCAAGATTTGGTGATTACAAATGAGATGCTAAGTGAGGGAGTTTTAGTAGTAGAGGGAAAAAAATATGGTAAAGTAACAATAAGTTCAGATATTCATGATAATAGTAGAATAGAGCTTGTTAATTTGGTGATTAATGATAGTTTGATTTTAGAGAAGCCGGGGAAATATCAGTTAGATATAGTTAAGACAAATGTTAAAAAAATGGATGTTAAAAGTGAAGAGAGAAAAGTGTTTTCAATGCTTAGAATGGCAGCTTATAAAATGATGAATAAAGCACTTTTGGGAGCGACTATTAATTTTAGGGATGGTAGTAGAGTAGATGAGATGGTGATTAATAGTAATGTTCATGTTAATGGCGAAATTAAGGCTTTAAAGGCAGAGGTTAAGAATACAGAGGAAGTAGTCCTTAATATACCTTGTTGGAATGTTGTTTTAAATACAGGGGGAGTAGTGGCCATTAATAAAACAGTGGATAGTTTAGAGAATAATGGTAAAGCCCAAATGGTTGTTAATTCAAATATATTGGAGCTTACTAATAATGAGACGAGTAATATAAGGTTAAATAATGGTAGTCAGATTGCAAGTTTTAAAAATTATGGAGAGAAGAGTTTGGTTTCAGGGACAGGTCATATTGGTAAAGCTTCTTTGTATGCAGATGAGATAAGAATTTATACAAGTGTTGGTGAGATGGTAGAAATTAGTGAAGATGTTGGTTCGTTGTTAGTGCGAAAAGAGGAACAAATTGGGATATTAGAGGCGCATTCTAATAGTCAGGGAAGTGTAACTTTTACTTTGAGTGAAGAAGTACCACTCACGATTAGTGATTTAGCAGTGATATGTAATGCTGGTAAGAGTATAGAATTGTTTAATTTAACGACTAGTGATAAGAGAACTTATACGCTTACAACGTCTTATTTTAAAAATGATAAGTATGGCCTTTATATTACTTTGCCAAATGGGAATATAATTAGTAAAGATTTTGATACTGATTATGCTAATCCAACGGTGAATAAGGTGGTAGCAACAAGAGTATCAGAAGAATTAGCAACATTAGAGCTTTATGGGTTAGATGAGGGAGGAACTTTATATTATATATTAGATGATGGGGTTATGAGGGCTGGCATAACTGCTGATATGATAAAAAATGAAGGTAAGGCTAGTCTCGTAAAAGTAGGTTATAATAGTATTAATATAGAGGGGTTAGAATCTCTTAAAGCTTATAACTTGTATTATGTAATAGAGGGTTATTTTGGAAATATTACTAAGCTTCAAGGGCCGGTGGAGATACCAGGAGAAGTAAAGGAAGAAAATCCGGGAGAGATAAAAATTACCAAGGCTCGTGAAGAGGCGATTAATAAGTTTGTCTTTACGTTAAGTGAAGTACCTAAAAAAGAGCTAACATTAGATGATTTTGCGATTCTTTGTCCAACAGAGAGTAATTTAACTTTAAAGGGTGCAACGTTTAGAGTTAGTCCTGATAGACTTACGTATGTGATTGTCGTACCAGATAATTATGGGCATGGGGATAATAAGTATATAGTTAAAATAAATGTTGGTGATAATGAGATAATAGAGGGTTCTTTTGTTTCACATTTTAATCCACCAGTAATAACAGGAGCAGTAGGAAATGTTAAAAGATTAGATGAAGTTATAGCCGAGTTTTCGTTTAATTCAGATGAACCAGGTGTAGTTTATTATGGAGTTTATGAATGGAATGGTGGTATTTATGATTATAATTCGACAACACCATTTGCAAGTGATGTTTTAACCGGAAAAATAAGCAGTAAAAGCCAAGATTTATATGCAGGGTCTAATACTATTACAGTGGACCTTAGTGATGTTACAGTGACTAATGAAACAAGATTATGGGCATTGTTTGTTGATGAAGTTGGTAATTACCGGGTAGGGTTTGTAGACCATTATAAAATACCACAAAGTATTGATAAACCAGAACCTAAACCAGATACAACTCTTGATATAACTAATTTCACATATACAAATAAAAGATTTGAAGTTTTATTTAATGAAGAGATTATGTATAATGTAACGAGTGATGATGTTAGTTTAGCGGTGATTGCGAGTGGGTCTCTTCCAACGAAAATTTTATATATAATCAATAATGATGAGGCTAAAAAAGTAGTAATAGATATTGCTAATTATGAGTTACCAGTTGGGGTTTATGAGTTAACTTTAAATGTAGTGGATAAAATGGGGAAAGAGGTAAAATTTGTTAAACAGGTAGAGATAAAGTAAATGATGTGTAAAATAGATGGCATTAATTTAGAGGTAAAACCTCTTTTTTCTTTTTATAGATTAGTAAAAGAGTATTTTTGGTAATTTATGTTTGACTATGATAACTTTAAAAGTTATAATTTTATTATAGAATATGGTGTGGTAAAGAATGAAAGAAAACAAAGGAAATAAAATAATTATAATTGGAGTAGTTTGTTTATTGTTAGTGGTGGTTGTGGCAACTTCTTATTCTTATTTTTTGGCTAATGCAGGTTCTAGTGGAGATGCAAGTGTTAATGTAGTTACGAAGACAACTAATATAGGAGATGCACAATTAGAGGTAGTAGGAGTTTTAGCGTTTGATGATAAAGATATTTTGCCAGGACATAAGAATATTTCCAGTATTAAAGTAACAGCTCGAGGAAGTAGTGATAAAATTCTTTATAATTTAATATGGAAAGGGAGTAACGGGTTAGGTAGTCCTCTTAAGTTTACAGTTTACAAGACTAATAATCAAGTTAATGCTAGTGTTAGTTGTGATAAAAAAATAGAGAATGCTCATGGTGGTAGAGTTTATTTTGAGGAGTGTAGTGTTAATAATGTTACTAATCTTGGAAGTGTAATTAAAAGTGGAGAAATAAGTCAGGGAAATTCGAAAACAACTTTAGTTCAGAATGAGAATATTAACCTACTGAAGAGGGACAAGAAGTTTATTATTATGTAGTATTGGAATATCCTAATTTAGAATCGGACCAATCAGTTGATATTGGAGGTAATTTTCAGGGAGAAGTGACTGTTGAAGAGGGACAAGATAGTGGTGGTATTGGAATTGATACAGTAATGGCTGGGGGGGAAGTTATGGATGATGCCATGTTTTCGGGAATAGAGGGTGATGGATTATATGTGTGGAATAAAGGAGATTATTCTGGTGGTACAAAGCAAGTTAAGTATTACCGAGGAAATGTAGATAATAATTGGGTGGTATTTGGGAAAGATGGAGATAATTATATTTGGTGGCGAATTATTAGAAATAATTCGAATGGGTCACTTCGAATGATATATGCAGGAACAAGTGCAAGTAAAACGAGTGCACCAGCGACTACAGGAATAGTAACACAAATTGAAACGAGTGCATTTAATAATGTTTCTGATGATAATATGTATGTTGGTTTTAAATATACGAGAGGTGAAGTTCATGGAACAGGAACAAATTCGACTATATTAGATGTATTAAATACGTGGTATGATGCGACAATAGGTTATAATTCGGATTATTTTAGTAAAATAGATGTAAATGCAGGATTTTGTAATGATAGAGAGCCAAGTACAAATTATTCAGAATTAAATGGTTTAGGTGGAACAGGAACAACTCAAACTTATTATGGAGTATATATACGATTAGTCACAAATAAGATGCCTAGTTTATTGTGTACGAATTCAGATGATATATTTAAGACAAATGTAGGTCTTATAACCGCGGATGAAGTAAATATGGGTGGCATAGGTTATAATATAAATTTAAAAAATACTGGTTCATATTTATATACAAATAGTCATTATTGGACTATGTCTCCATTTTGGTTTATTGGGCAAGATGGTGGGGCTTTCATGAGCTTTGTGCATTCAAATGGCTTTTTTGATTCACTTTGTTTAAAAAATAATATTGGTTTACCTCAAATTTTTGGAGTGAGACCGGTGATTAATTTAAAAGCAGATACTCTATTTGAGGATGGAGGAAATGGGAGTTCGATTGCGCCTTATGTTGTGGTAGGAACATAATACATTGAAAATTATGTTATTAAATTTATATATTTGTAGGCAGAGTAATAAATTAAAGAGATAGATTAGACGTTTTCTATCTCTTTGTTTATAATTTGAAATTAGTAGTTTTATTAGTTTAGATGAGATTTGTTATTGTAAATTTAGAAAATGTTTGATATAATTAATATCGACTTTGAACTTTTTTATTTAATTTATAATTTAGAGAGGAACGTGATTTATAATGAGTAAAATAAAGATTTTTAGTTTGGGTGGACTTGATGAGAATGGGAAGAATATGTATTGCATTGAGATAGATAAAGATATTTTTCTCTTTGATTGTGGGCTTAAGTATGCTAGTGGAAATATGCTTGGAATAGATTATATCATACCAGATTTTTCTTATTTAGTTAAGAATAGAAAGAGAATTAAGGGCTTGTTTATTACCCATGGACACTTGGAGAATATGGGAGCGACCTCGGACCTTTTGTCAGTTATTCCTAATCTTAAAGTTTATGCGACGAAGTTTACGAAGTATGTCTTATTAGAGACAGGAGTAAATAAAGATAATATTGTTGAGATTAAAGCTCATAAAAAGATGAATTTTGGGCATGTAAGTATTTTTCCAATTTCAGTGTCACATAGTTCGCCAGATGCGGTGATGTATGTTATTAATACGAAAGATGGAGCAATATGTTATACAGGGGATTTCTTGTTTGATCCAGCGATGATGGGCGCGTATGATATGGATTTAGGAAAAATTGCTTATATTGGCAAACTAGGAGTTTTATGTTTGCTTAGTGAGTCGGTATATAGTGAGAATATAGGTCATACTTCGCCTAATCATAAGTTAGTAGATAATTTTAAGAAATCAGTAAAGAATGCGCCAGGTCGAGTTTTGTTTATGGTTTTACCAACGCATTTGTATACAATTCAAGAGATTATTAATGCTTCATTAAATACGCATCGAAAGATAGTTATTATGGGAAAGAAATTGCAGAATGTGATTAATTTTGGACTTAGAGAGGGTTATTTAAGTGCGCCACAAGATATTTTTGGAGATTTGTCAAATATAAATGATAATAATGCAATATTACTTATTTGTGATGATAAAGCTAGTCCTTATGCATCAATTTCCAAAATATATAATGGGTATGATAAATTTATTAAACTTAGAAGTGATGATACGATAGTATTTTCGGAACCAAGGTATGATAGTAATGAGAAATTATTAGTGAGACTGGAGAATGATTTAGCAGAACTTGGTTGTGAGATTGTTAATTTGCCGAATGATAAGATGATATTACATCATGCTTCAAGTGAAGATTTAATGCAAATGATTAAGTTAATAAGACCAAAATATTATATGCCTGTTAAGGGTGAGTATCGTTATAT
>CANOGG010000028.1 GCA_947565485.1 uncultured Mycoplasma sp.
CGTACATACTCGCCAGTAACATAGATTTTCTTTTTAACTGTATCTATATAGCCCCATACTAAAGCCGACGGGTCATTGATATAACCAAAGTCTAAACCTATCCAACGCTTTAAGCCTTTTACATCGTTCTCACTAATAATTTTGGTAGTGTATGTACTAAAGACTAATTTATCTAAAGTAGCAAACTCTCCTAAAGTGTAGATACGATAGTATGCTGGGTTACGATATTGTAACCTCTCCAATTCAGCTACATATTCAGCACTCAAGAATTTGTTATCTTTATAGGTTGTCTTGATTATCCTTACGTTTAACGGTATCTCTCCAGTAAAGAAATAAGTATATACCCAGTTCTTTTTTGAGATAGGGTTAAACATCAAATATATTTGCGGAAAATCAACCAAAGCTCTTAGACGTAAGTTTAACTGTGTAAACTCGTCCTCAGTAAGCTCGGTTGCCTCTTCAACAACTATATCCGTGATACCGTCAATAGACTTGATTTTCTCTTCGTCGTCTAAACCTTTAAATATAAAAATAGAGCCATTTGGTAGCTCTATCTCAAAATCACTCCTATTTATTCTACATTGGTCATAATAACCACTATTACGTAGATGTGTTATCATTAACGACCATATTGAGTGCTTTATAGTACGTTGTATCTTTCTTATTACTAATACAGTACGTTTATGTTTTAATGCTTTAAGTAATACCTTTTGTGTTGCTCCATAAGACTTACCACTACCAGCACCACCCATATAAACCTCTATACGATGTGAGTAGTCGTCTATGTGTTCATAAACCCAGTCATTGAATATAGCGGGGTTTAATTTTCTAGCCACTTATATTACTCCTCTTCAATAAACCAGTCAGTATCAACAATTTTGACCTCTTTTTTCTCAATAAAGCCACCTTTAGCTTTTGCTAAAAGTTCACTTGCTTTGATACGGTCTCTTGTATCCTCACTATTATTTTTAAAAGTATCAGTCCAAAACTTGAATATATCCTCAAGATCAGCAATACCTTTTTCGCTAATTTCTTTACTAACCTCTAGTTTACGATTATCAATAAGCTCCTTAAACTTGATACTATTTTGATAACCCATAGCTCTAGGGTTTTTACAAGTATAACCAGCGTTAATAGTTGCCTCGGTTAAGTTATCACACTTAATATACTCGTCTATCCAACGTTGTTGCTTAGGAGTTAGTTTGTCGCCTACTTTATAAACTCTAACGTTTTTTATAGCCATAACCGTACCACCTCCTTTGTTAATACTGTTCAGTACTGTTTAATTATTTTGCTGGTTTATTTGCTGGTTTTGGCTGTTCTTCTACTACAATTTGGTATCTAGTACCATATAACGTAATAAAAATTTTACCGTCTTTATCGGGTACAACCTTAATTATATTTTTTTCCATAGTAGCGTCCTCCTTTTCAACATAAGAAAAAGGATACGCCTACTGGAGTATCCTTTATGTATTTCTACATTATACACTTTATCATGTTTTTTACTGTACTTTCACTGTATTTTTTAAAATTTCTTACATACCTCCGTCCATTTCTTAGAGGTAATGTTCAGCTATGGTATGTTTTTAGCTTTTTTATCTCCTTTTTTATGTTCTTATAGTAGTTTTTCCATATAGTTTGACTGTCTTTATTGTTTCGTTCAGCTATCTTATCAACCGCTTTGGAAATATTAAGACCATTAAAGGCTATTTCATAGAATAATTGATACTCTATTCCACTCATTTTAGATAAAGTATCACTCATTTTATCCAAGTATGTTTGGAATTTATCTATATTTTTTTGTTGATATTCTATTTCTTGAGCTAAAGACATACCAGTACCTAAATCTATCTCATGTAATTCGTGTAAATAATCAGCCATTTTATCGTTATTTTTTTCTCCTCCGTCAACCGTGATCTCTTTTAGTTTAGGAGTAATAGGGAAATACTTACAGTATAGCTTTTCTTTTTTATCCATAAGTAGATTTAATCTAGTCTTAGCCATTTCCAGCTCACACTTTGTATCAGTATAGATATGTATGGTAAACATATCTTAACCTCCTTTATACCTTTTTTATATATTCGATGTTTTGTATCACAAAAATAACATCTTCAAAAGTTATAAATAACGCATTGTTTCCTCTAAATTCATTTATATTTTTAAGTAGTTCTTGGTAATTAACATTATCTAATTTAATTGTGTTACCACTTTTTAAACCTACGATAACACTATTCATTTGCTAACTCCTCCTCGTCTTGTAAGTTAGCTAAATATTTATTAGCTTGATTTTTAGTTAAGCCACTATGCTTTTGAAAATATGCGGTAAGAAAACCAAATCTTTTATTATATGCGTCGTCTTTACTACGTTTAACAATAGTTTTAGTTCCGTCCTCCCAAAATAGAATTGTCGCACCTTTGTTGATAATATATCTTTTAGGTTTTCTAATATCATTAGGAATACGTCCACCTCTAAAATCTCCATAGTAGCTATATCTAATAGCGTCAATGTTATCGCCATTTGGTTTATTTATTTCTCCATATAACATATCCATAGTATAATTTCTAAACATTACTTTACCAGTTACTGGTCTCCCAAGTTCTCCGTTAAGTTCTAATATATCCCTTGTATCTATTTCTATTTTACTCATTACTTTCTACCTCCTTAATCATTATAAAATTTCATGTAATTATCTATAAACGTCTCAAGTTCTTCCGTGTATAAATTCTCAACTTTAAGTTTAAATATAAAATTATCTAAGTCCTTAATTATATTACTATCGTCAACATCGTCTAACTCGTTTAAAACATCAGTTATCTCCTCAAGATTATCTCTAATTTTTTGGATATTATCTTCTAACTTACTCATTAGTAACCTCCAGTGACTTTAAATAACAATAGTCCTCTAATTCATCAAAGGCTTTATCTGGAAAAGCACCTTTACGTTCTTTAGCCAATTCTATTACTTTAATAATGTCATTTTTGTTTAATTTAATATTGTAGTGTTTTTCATATTGACTTTTTGACTTTTGTAAAATATTAACTATCTTATCAAAACTTGGTTCCTCCATAGATAATTTAAAAAATCTTCTATCAATAGCACTATCTTTGGCTATATGTTCCTCATATTCTTTAATAGTGGTAGCACCAATTAAAGAAAAATCTTCTCTAGCTAAATATGGTTTCAACATATCCCCAAAACCTATTAGTCCGTCTTGATTATTACAAGACATTAAAGTATGGATTTCGTCCATAAATAGAATTATGTTATTTCGTTCAGTAACAAAATTGATTAAATTTTGTACTTTTTCCTCAAAACTCCCCCTATAATGAGTACCAGCTAAAATACCACCTAAAGATATCTCTAATACTGTTTTATTTTGTAAAATATATGGTACTTGTTTACTGTTAATCATTTCGCATAATTTCTCTACCAACGCCGTCTTACCAATACCAGCCTTTCCCAAAATTAAAACATTATTTTTCTTTAATCTACTTAAACCTTTAATCAGTTCCTCAGTTTCACTTTCAAGACCATAATTTTTTATTTTATTTTTTTTAACATATTCATTCATATTTTTAACATAATTATTTTCATTTACAAAATTTCTTATTTCCCAATTTGTATCGCTATACATTAAACAAACACCTCCTCAGTGATCCAATTACCTTTTGCGATTATTTCTCTTATTTGTAATTTTGTATAACATTCTCGATATAGCTTTATACGTTTACCATTTACTAATTTATACACTTGATATAATGTGTATCTTGGATAATCTTTTATCTTAACGAGTTCAAGCTCAACATCATATCCTTGTACTCTCTTTTTTATTTTCATATCACTTACCTACCTTTTATATTTTTATCTAACCCCCTATAGTTTTACTTTAACTACACTTTTAATTTAAAACCGTAACCGTAATCTTATCTTATTTTATAAGGCATACATCAAACTGGTTACGGGGTTACACTTTTTTTGCCAATTTATTTTTATTTTTTTAATTATTTAATATTTTTTTAATTTTTTATTTTTTAAATAAAAAAGTGTAACTGTGTAACCGTGGTTATTTTTCCCTTATTCTATTTAGGTTTTAATGGTTACACTTTTTTTTGAAAAGTGTAGTAAGTTACACTTTAAACTGTAACTTTTAATCTTTTGTAACAACTCTTGTAGCTTTACCTAGCATTTTAACTACTTTAATTGTGTAACCAAGACTACTAATACGTCTACTAAATTTAGTACGACTAACAGCCTTTAAGTTACTATCTTCGCAAAATTCCTCATAAGCCTCGTATACTGTTCCTATTGGGTTATTGTCGATAGCTGGATAATCATTTAAGTAAGCCAACACACTATCATTATCAAGATAATATTGTTTAGTAGCTTGCTCGATAGTTTCACTTGTAGACATCTCCAGTTTATTATCATAAATACGCTTAGCACCTTGTAAGGCTAGATTTAGTAAATAACTCTTAGCGGTATCAGTACTAAGTAACTCGTCTAGGTTATAAATTCTTTGTTTTACTTTATTCTCAAACGGTATGATAACAAGACGTCGACCGATACCGTCGCTTTTGTCCTTAAATACTGGTGGCTCATTAGCTGTAAATATGAGCGTAGCTGTATTCTTTAAAGTTATTGGTTGTGAGTAGATAGCTCTAGCTCCAACAGTATTACCACTTGCCATTGTTTTTAAGTTTTTAGATTTCTCTAAATAGATAGCGTCGACATCGTCAGCTACATTTACTATCTTGCCAATAAGACTGGCTAGGCTTGTCCCGTCGTCAAAGTTAGCAATATCCACATGACTACTAAGTTCTCCAGTAAATTTAGTTATCATTTCTACAAAAGTAGATTTACCATTGGCTCCACTACCAGTTAAGAAAAATATTTTGTGAGGAAATTTATTTACAAGTAAGATATGTCCTAAAATTTCCTCTAGTACTGTCCTCATATCTTTACGATTACAACATATAAAGTTAATAAAGTCGTCTACATTTTGATCATAAGCGTTAGCATCATAACTAACATCAAGATAAAATGGAGTAAACCCACAGTCATAATCGACCACGTTATCCTCAACTATTACACCATTACGTAACTTAACTAAAAAGTTTTGTTTGTTATCTATTAGCTCAGCGTATATATAAAGTTGAGCGTCTAATTCAGTCATTTGGCTACGTCTAAGTTTTAGATGTTTATTGATAGCTTTGTTAAGTTTTATTTTATCTCTTGAGTAATTTAAGCCGTCTTTAAAATATAAACTACCATTATATATTTTGACATCTAATTCTTTAGCTATAAACTCCCCAAAACTTATCATATCTTTAGGATCGCCATTGTATTGACCATTTACATTAACCTCTAAGTTATTAACACTCTCAACTAAAGTAGTAAGCTCTTTAGTTGCTAATTTCTCGCCTAGTATCACATCATTTATAAAGGTAGCAACTGTATTTACATCTAGGTCTTTCTTTTGTTCTCGTATTAACCTTAGGTGGTAAAATAATGCGTTGTTACGTCCGTCTCCCTCAGCTAAACCAGTTATATTTTTAGCTTTAGGTAAAGGATACATCATAACTGGTAAAGGTGCTAAGTCTTTTAAACTTATCTCTCTATTAGCCTCACGCATTTTACCTTTATGTTTTACAATAGCGTAAGACCTTGTACCAGTTTTATAATCTACTTGAAAACCACCAACGGTTATTTTATCAGCTCCATTTTTAATAGCTACATCACTTGGCTTACTGTAATAAAAATGGATACCTCTAGTAGTTTTAATTGTGAGTGTGGGATAATGCTGTTTAAAATACTCAATTATCCCGTCCTCATTTTCATTGTCATTATCAAAGTCTACTACAACAACCTTATTATTTAGTAGTAAACCAGCATTATCTAATTTATCTAAAGAGGTATAAGTTGTATCAAAGTTAGTTACTGGTTGCTTATCGTCGTTTAGTTCCAAAAATTTTAACATGGTTATATCCTCCTTAATATAAATTTTTCTTACATAGATTTATATAATAGTTAAGGTCTAGTTTAGATTTATCAAAAGTAGCTAAGTCCTCATTATGTATGATATTATGCTCGCTTGTATTAGCTATCTTTTGGTAACTGTCGCCTTTTCTTTTATATATCCCCCAGTGTTTTTTATCGTTAGTAGCAAAAACTCGGTTGACCTTTTGGGTTTCAATTAACTTGGTGTCTCCCTCGTCGCCATACTCATAGTACATACCGTCATAAGTGCTACCCATTTTACAAACGATTTGAAAAGGGGCTAAATCGTTATTTTTATAAGTTTCAATTACTGTTTGGTGTACTGGTATATCATGTATATAATAATTAACTAAAGCTCTATCAATAATACTTAGGCTATTTTGCATAAAGTTACCCCCTTTAAATTTAGCAAAACGACCCTTAGCCTCAATATGTCCGTCCTCAAACTGGATAGCATAATTATTTACATCTCTTTGAGCTATTTTTATAATCTTATCTATATCAAAAGTAAGGTTAAATCTTTTACCAAAGTCTTTTACTATCTCAACTACTTTGTCATAGTCAGCCTCTTTATACTTAACAACTATACCGTCAGTATTAGACTGTATTAGTTGGCAATAAGGAGATAACTCTAGTACTAATTGAGTTAATATTATTTGACCATTGATACAAATATTATTAGCTTGCTTAGGATCAAATAAATTGTTAAACTCACTTTTCATGGCTCCAAAAGTAGCATTGATAAGTATTTTATATATTTGTTGTCGTGGGTCTTTTTTAGCCTTATATATATATCTTGTATCTCTAAGCTCAGTAAACTTTTGAGGCTCACTACTCGCACGGCTCATATATCCGTCAACTATTATTAGACTTGGATAATAACTACTAACGTCTATGTGTAAAAAATTTCCACTAGCGTTATATTTTTCAACCGCTCCATGTATTCCTCCAAAAGCGTATACATGTGGTACTCCAGCTATATTTAATTTTAGCTTTCGACTTTCGATTTCTTTGTAGTCCCCACCACAACGATAGTCATACTCACACTTTTTGAAAAAGTCAGCTACCTCTTTAGGTATAATGTTCCAGTCTATATGTGGGTCATAATCAATGTGTAGTCTATCGTTTGGGATAGCTACTTTTTGGCATTTTAATACTTTACTAGATAAGATAGCTCTAGTTTTTTTGACGTTTGGTACTGGTAGATTAAACTCGTTTACTATTTCAAACTTAGCTTGAAAATAATCTTGTCTCATTTTAAATAACATCTCAGTATCTTTAACGTCATTTTTACAATATCCAATAAGTAAATTTAGTTCCTCTTTGGTACAAGGTCTATCTAAGTCAAAAGCAATAGGTGTTTCTACAATGCTCATACCTAAATTAGCTTGGCTAGATTTAAGCCCTACTCCTAAAGGTAACTCTTGTATTACGTCAAGAGTTATTAAATTAAGTTTATAATTTACTCTTTCCCCATGTATTAACTTTTTACTTATTTCGTATGGATCTTTACCTAAAAGTACACCAGCTAGTACTATGTCGTCGTAGTGATAGTTGTTAAAACCTACAAGGATACTCTTATTTTGGGTAAGAGTATCAACGTATGATTTTAACTCCTCACTATTGTTATGTATTACTCGATAATCTTCGCCCTCTTTAAAAACCATTATCCAGTCATGTTTTAACACCTCTATATCGTACGTGATTATCATAGTAACACCTCCACACTATGCTATCGGTGTTACTTTATAATTAGCAAAACCATTTTTACTTGTAGTTTGTTTTACTGTTGCTTGATTTCCAGCCATAGCATTTAAAGTTTCAGCTAAACTATCATAGCTAGTAAAAGCCTCAGTAGGTAAACTATACCCAAACTCATAAGCTAATTTAGTAATAGCTTTGATACTACGTTCAATAGTTTTTTCAGTAAAGAAATAATTTACAAAAATTAGTCTATTTTCATAATCTCCACTCATAACACTAAATTTTAAACTTATCCAGTTAGTGCCTTTTTCTTCACTCTTTCTAGCTGTTACATCTTCTAATAAACAGCTGTATTCTCCGTCGGGTAAGTTCTCAAAGTCGTCAACCTTGTCTACCGCTGGATCAAAATTCTCCATTGTTTTACTTGCTATACTTAATAAATCGTCCATAATTATTTATCCTCACTTTCCATATTTTCTAACAATTTAGTTTGTTTATCTAAGTATTCAATTTGTTTTTTATTGATTTCTCTAAATTCTTTATCTCTCTCATGACTACACATCATACTTGAAATAGTACTTACTAATAGTACTAACATTACCAGTATGGCTAATATCCAATAAATAGTTGATAACATTTATTTACCTCCTAAAATACCAGTTATATCGAATATAGAATTGCTACCAGTTGCTTTAGGTAACTCTCCATTCCATTTTTCGATAAACTGTTTCATTATTAACTCGTCAGTTAAACTTTCTTGTAATAATTCATTAGCTTTTTTAGTAGCCTCAGCCTCAACTAGTTTTTTCTCAGCCTCTAATCTAGACTTTTCTAAATTTTGCTCAGCTACTTGTTTATCTTCAATAGCTTTTGTATATTCTTCACTAAAGCTAAAATCAGTTAAGTTAAAATCTTCTATAATTATTCCGTATTTTTCGACCTTGTCTTGAATGGCTTTTAAACAACTTTGTGATACAGCTGTTCTATTAACAGTTATTTCCTCAGCGTTATATTGAGCTATCGCGCTTTTAATACTTTCTTTAATGGCTGGGTTTAAGATAGTTTCTTCATATCCATTACCAACTTGTTTATAAAGACTGGGTGCTTTATCTTGATCAATTCTATAATTAACAGCCACCTTTGTTTGTACAATTTGTAAATCTTTGGTTGAGCTTTCGATATCCATTTCCGATTTTTGTACTTTAATATTTATTTTTGTAATTTTTTCTATAAAAGGTATTTTAAAATTTATCCCCTCTTTTAATGATGTCTCAGTAATTTTACCAAAACGAGTTTTTAAACCAATTTCTCCACTTTTGATAGTTTTAAAACTACAAAAGAATAATATTAAACCTATAAATATAATTGTTGTGATAATTGTTAGTGTTTTTTCTTTCATTATTTTTCTCCTCCTATATTACTAAGTTTTTTATATTCACGTCTTATTTTTCTTCCACGTGCCTTTTTTAAATCTTCTTTTAATTTTGCGTTTTCTTCTTCTAATTTTCTAGTATCCCATTTCATACATATAGCTCCAACTCCAATAAAGAGGAAAACTATAAGTACTAAGATCCTAAAGATAAAATCTAAAATTCCCATTACTCGGATACCTCCTTACAATAAATAGTGTTATCGTGTACAATACAACCATTTTCTAGTTCAGTTGGTTTAGTACATACAAGCGTAATTATAAAACCCATGTATAAACCAAGTACAACTCCAAGTAATATTGGTAAAATGTCCTCGTCCATTACTCTTTAACCTCGGCTTTCTTTAAAGGTA
>CANOGG010000029.1 GCA_947565485.1 uncultured Mycoplasma sp.
AGGGTGTTTTTTTGTTTGTCTTCTTCAGTTTTAACTCGACCTAGGTGACTCATAATGATTATTTTGCAGTTTTCACTTAGAAGATAGTTGATTGTTTCAAGGCTTTTAATTATTTTGGTTTCATCTAGAACATTGCCACCTTGGATAGGTACGTTTAGGTCACAACGGAGTAAAACGCGCATATTTTTTAAATACATATTTTTAAGTGTTTGTTTCATTTTTAATCCCTCTTTTATTTTAATTATATTATATCGTTAAATTGGAGTTTTAGCAATATTTTTAGTGAAAGTTAGGGTTTTATGGAGGTTATGGGGAGTAGGTAGATACCCTGGCATCAAAGTTACCAGTAATGATGTATAAAAAAGAGATTTTGTTAGTTTACTATAAGAAAAAATATACATTTTTTAAGATTTTCAGTGTGCAATTTTTAAGATTTTAAAATATAAAAAAGATAAAATCTTGGGAGTTAAGACTTTATCTTTTGGTTAGGTTCCTTGAACGATATATGGATTGGTTGAAGTGCCTTCGCCGCCCTCTTCAAAAAGGGTGTCAGATTTGATGTTGATAACAGGACGTATGGATACTGTACTTGCATTCGTATTTACACTTGCGATGTTTGCTTGTATTCTAAACATCCATGCGTTACTTTTATAACGTGATGGTGTCATGGTCCAATAACTTAAATTTGAATATAGATAAGTGTTAGTATTTCTTTGGTAGTCATCAAATACCATTCCACCTATAGCTGCTTCGTCTGCTGTTATTAATCCTATAGGTGTAGTAAATATATCTGTATTATTTTGGCATAGAAGACTTGGTGTTTGACTGTTTTTAAATCTATTATAAGCTGCATAATTAGTTTCTGTTGTTCCTACTCCTTCATTTTGATATGGAGCTGCTGTTCTGTCATTGCAAAAACCTGCATTTAAATCTATTTTATTGGAATATAGTGTATTTATTTTTAAGGTAGTGTTATACCAATCATATAATGAAAAACTGCTTGATGTTGATGTTTCTGTACCAAGAATTGTTGAATTTGTTCCAGTTCCATGAACTTGATTATTCGTATATTTGAAACCAACATACATATTATTGTTTGCAGGTGTATTAGAATTAAATGCACTTGTTCCTATTCTTGTATCTTCTGCTGTCGCTCCTGGAGCTGTTGTTTTATTATCGCTTAAACCAGCATATATCATTCTGAGTGAACCATTAGAGTTGTTTCTGATGATGCGCCACCAGATGTATTGGTCACCATCTTTGCCAAATACTACCCAGTTATTATCGACGTTTCCTCTAAAATATTTGATAGTTTGTGAACCTCCTGAGTAGTCTCCATTTGTCCAAGTATAAAGGCCATTTCCATCAATTTTACTAAAATCTGGTGTGCCCTCTTGTTTATTTTTGGAATAGTCAAGCAGTGTGGCTGCAGTTATTCCTGATGGTATTCCATCAGATTTTGTCTTTTCAGTAATGGTTGCTGTAGAACAGTTTTCGTTTGTATCACATACCTTTATATCATAAGTATAACTTGTATTTGGGTTCAGGTTTGTTACAGAATTAATACACTTATTCTCGCCGACGCATTTGGCTGGACTCCATTCGCTTGATGTGCTAAGTTTGAAGTAATATCCTGCGATACTCATATTATCTGTTGCTTCCACATATAAATCCATACTTGTTTTTTCAACATTTCGAGCTTCATGGATGCCTATTGTTGGTGGTTCGGTATCTTTTATTTTATCAAAGTAAAGATAACATTTTGTACCAGCTGTTGTAAGTTTTGAGAAGCTAACTTCGCCATTTTCATAAGTGATGGTTATATTGGTGTCGGTGGTACCTTTTATTTCACATCTTGTTTTAGTTATGTCTTCATTTAAGGTGTAACCAGTAGTGGGTATTTTACCATTGCTAATTGGTTTATAAATATTATCTTCATCTTCTAAATAGACGGAGACGAGGTTTAAGTCAGGTTGTTTGTAGTTAACTGTGCCTTTCGCAATGTTGATGCTTTTACTTCTTTGATATTTTGCTAGACTAGTTCCGATGATTACAGCACTTAAAAGACATACGCTGGTGATGGTAACAATTGTTATTCTTTTTTTCTGGGGATTATTTAAGGTTTTTATTTTCATGAGATACCTCCTTTTTTCTGCCATATCCAAAGAGTAGGTTCAGTAATAAAAAAAGAATAGAAATGTATTATTAATTGTATTATAATTAGTAATAAAGGAAGTAAGTGTAATGGCTAATAGATTGAAAACGTTGAGATTAGAAAAGGCCTTGTTTCAGAAAGATATAGCTAAAGTTTTAAATATGTCTCAGACAGGATATTCACAGTATGAAACAGGGACTAATGATATACCGACAGATATATTGAAGAAACTTGCTAGGTATTATAATACAAGTATTGATTATTTATTGGGGTTAACTAATGAGAGAAAGGCTTATCCAAAAAATTAAAGCAAATGTTAGTAATTGGTGGGTTATTAACTTTTTTTAATATATATTTTACTGTACTAGAGATTTGGAAATTTGTATGTGAAATAAAAAGAGAAAAGACAGAAGAAAAAATCTTCTGTCAAGTGGTTCTAAGTATCTTGAACAACGAATGGAGTTGTGGCCTCACCATTTCCTGAAACAAAAGTAGTGTCTGCTTTTAAATTTATGACAGGTCGGATACCAAATTTTCCATCTACACCGTTTCTACTTAAATATGAATCTACGTAAAATACATTAGTGCTAGGACAATAATACGGAGACATTGTCCAATAGGCATCGCCTGTATATAAATATGAATTGGTATTTGGTAGTGACTTAAATACCATACCACCCATGGCAACTTCATCCGCGGTTATTAAACCAATATTTGTTTTAAATATATCTTTACTATTTGAACATAGTAAAGTAGGATTTTTGTTGCTGTCTAATCTGTTATATGCGGCATAAAATGTTGATGTTTCGCCAAGTCCACTACCAGTATGTGGTGTTCTATCGTTACAAAAACCAGCATTGATATCTATTTTGTTTGAGTAAACACTATTTAAGCCGATAGTTTTATTATACCATGTTTCTAATTGTTCTAGTATTGTTGAGTTTGTTCCAGTTCCATGTACTTGATTTTCTGTATATTTGAAACCTACATGCATATTATTTCTACTATTTGGATTAAATATACTTTTTCCAATTTGAGTTCCAATTCCGGTTTTTGCTGGTGCACTCGTTTTGTTAGAATTCACTCCTGCATATATCATTCTAAGTGAACCATTGGAGTTGTTTCTGATGATGCGCCACCAAATGTAATTTGAGCCATCACGTCCAAATACTACCCAATTATTATCCACATTACCTCTAAAGTATTTAATTAGTTGTGTGCCACCTGAGTAGTCACCTTTTGTCCAAATATAGATACCATTACCTTCTATACCTGCGAACATATTATCAACAGTTGGAGTTCCTTCAGGTATTACTGTGCTTGCTTTTTTCTTATCTAAATAAATATAGCATTTAATACCACTTGTTGTTAACTTTGAGAAAGATAAACTGCCACTATCGTATGTAATTGTTATATAAGCAAGACTACCATCTTTATTTTCACATCTGGTTTTAGTCTTGTCTTCATTTAAAATATAACCACTTGATGGTATTTCTGTTGCAAGTTTGTACTCGCCAGCATCATTTGAAACATACACTTCGGTTAAATGTAGGTCAGGTCTATTATATTTAATAGTTCCTCTTGCAATGTTAATACTATTAGTACTGCGATATTTAGCATAACTACTTATAAATATAGCCATACTTAAAACAGAAACAGTTATAAGTATTCCTAAAGTGACTTGCTTTTTCTTGTTTTGTTTTAATGTTTCAATTTTCATTTTTACCTCCAATTAATTTTGAAGGTATTAATTTCATATCTAGATATTATAAACTTACTTTTCCAATTTTTATAAACTGAACGTTCTAGTTTATATATTTATTATACTTTGTACTGTAAAATTAGTCAAGAAAAATATCGATATAACCGAACTTATATTTTGAATAAGCATTATTAATGAGAGAATTGTGCTGGTGATTAGGTATTATGTATAGTTCTAAGTTAAAAGAATTAAGGGTAAAGTCTAATTTAAAGCAAAAAGAATTAGCATCGATATTAAATATTAGAAATACAACTTATTGTTCTTATGAATCAGAATATGAGATAATTCCAATTGAACACTTAAATACTTTGTGTAATTTTTTTAATGTTTCTTTAGATTATATGTTGGAATTTACAGAAATTGAAAATTATAAAAATAGTAAAAGCGCAATTGATATAAAATTGGCTGGAGAACGTTTAAAACAAATTAGAAAGAAAAATAAATATACCCAAAAATTATTAGCAAAACTTTTTAATATTCCACAATCTATGATTTCATATTATGAAAATTCTTATAATATAATACCACTAACACATTTGTATTGTTTTTGCCAGAAATTTAATGTAAGTGCAGACTATATGCTTGGTAAAATAGATATTGATCCATTTAGGATAACAACGGAAGAAGTTATAGAAAATATTTTAAATGTTTTTAGTTCAGATTGATTTTATGATATTTGAGTTTATTTTAGTAAAACCACGCATAATTGTTGATAAGTGTGTAGTTTTACTGTAATTATAGGAGGGATAGTTATTAAGGGGCAGCATTTTGTTCATATAAAACAAGTTTAAGTTTGATTAAGTTAGATGTTAGTAATTGATAAGTTATTAACTTTTTTGTATAAATATTTTTAGATAGCTCTTCATATTATTAGTAATAATAAGGAGGGACTATGAATAGGTTACTGGCAATTATAGTAGTAATTTTAGTACCACTCGCAGTATGTATTAAACCTGAAGAGGAAAGTAGAGAAGTAGCACTTTTTGGAGGAACACTTGAGAATATTACGATTCCAGTGCAAAAAGATGAAGAGAGTAGTGAGGAAGAAGTAGGAGAAGAAGATATAGGAAGGCAAGTGCTTATTAGTAATAATAGAGATAAGAGTAATGCTTTTTATGTTGATTTGGAAGATTATGTAGTTGGTGTAGTAGCAGGAGAGATGCCGGCTTCATTTAATAAAGAGGCGTTAAAAGCACAGGCAGTTGCGGCTCGGACTTATGCTTTGTTTAAGACTCTTAATATTAATAATTATGTTCTTAGTACAAATGTAAATGATCAAGTGTATTTGAGTGAGGTACAGATGAAAAATAAGTGGGGTAATGATTTTGAGCATTATTATAAGCGAGTTCGTGAGGCAGCCCTTGAAACAAAGGGGCAAGTTTTAACTTATGAAGGAAAGATTATTAGTGCTTATTATTTTGCGATTTCTAATGGTTATACAGATGAGGCAAAAGTTGTATTTAAGGAAGATAAAGATTATTTGGTGAGTGTCGAGTCAGCGTGGGATAAGAGTTTTAGTTCTTATAAGTCGGAGAGGTCAATATTGAAGAGTAATTTTTGTAGTAAGCTTGGAATAACTTGTGGAGAGATAAGAGTTAGTAATGTTATTAGAAGTGATAGCCATTATGTGAGAGAGTTAGTTATTAATGATAAAAAGTTTACAGGGTTAGAAGTATTTAATAAGCTAGGGCTTAAGTCAACAGATTTTACAATAGAAGTTAATGGTGAAAATGTTATAATTACGACTTATGGTTTTGGTCATGGTGTAGGTATGAGTCAGTATGGAGCGCAAGGAATGGCGGGAAGTGGCTATTCATATGAAGATATTTTGAAACATTATTATAAAAATACAGAAATTTCCAATATTTAAAGTATAAATTGGGGAAACTTGTTCACCTTATAAATATGAAAGGGTGAGTAAGAATGAAACAAAGGAAGCTTAGAGGTTATGTTCTTCCGACGATTTATGTATTAATTTTAATGATTGTTTTTGGCGCGGTTAGTTTGATTACGACTTTGTTTAAGACTAATCCAAATTATTTGTATACGATTGGAGTATTAAAAGATGTGGATGCTATACCAGTTATTGATATGGAGGGGTCGACTAATGTGGGAATATTAGAAGCTTATCATGGTGATGGTGTAGAGATTGATAAGTATTTTTATGATGTAAAGGGTGATAGTGAAACTCAAGAGAAAGCGCTTATTTATTTTTCAAATACTTATATGAAGAATACGGGAGTGCTTTATAAGAGTGAGAATGAGTTTCAGGCTGTCGCGGTATTAAATGGAACAGTTTTAAATATAAAGGAAGATGAATTATTAGGAAAGTTAGTAGAAGTAGAACATAATACGAATCTCAGGACTATTTATTATAGCTTAGGTGAAGTTAATGTGAAAATAGGCGATGTAATAGACCAAGGTGATGTGATTGGGGTTAGTGGAAGTAATAAGATAAGTGAGGCATCTCATGGTTTGTTGTTTGAGGTTTATTATAATGGGACTTTGATTAATCCTTTGGAATTTTATAAGATGGATGCTTCGACTTTGAATTAAGGGTTTGTTATGAGGAAGATGATACTTTATTTTAGAGATGATGGTTTTAGTATTGTGTATAATGGTAAAGTTATGAACATTCAGATGGAAAGTATTGTTGATAAGGGAGAAATAGTTGATAGAGGACGCTTTATGGAAGAGTTTCCAAAGATTATTAAAGCTAAGAAAATTAAGAGTAAGTTATTTGGCGATAATATATATTTAGTTAAAAATAGTTATTTTAATAATAGAGATATATTCTTTTGGGAAAGCCTTTTTAGTGATTTGGGTTTTATTAAAGTTATTTATATAGATATAAGGGATTTCTTTTTGGATTCGGATAGTACTTATGTGGAAATTAATAAGGGATATTTGGTTTTAAATTTGGATAAAGGGATATATTTAGAGTTAGATTATATTCAGAGTATAGAAGATGTTTTGGTTTATTTCTCGAAATATATGAAGAAAAACGTTATACTATTTGGTAGTAATGATAGTATTTCAAAGGTTAAGTGTGATAGTATGAATGTTTATTATATGGAAGATAATATAAATTATATTACACAAAGTTTACTCAAAGTAAAAAAATGTGATGTTTGACATCATGTTTTTTTTGACATTGAAGCAATTTTATATTATAATTACTTATAGTAAACATAGTTTGAGAATTGGTGATTATATATGATAAGGTTTGTAATTGTTGATGATGAAATAGATGAAATTAAACATATTGAGAAGTTAATTTCAGAAGTGGTTACGGAGGATAAGGAAATAATTAGCTTTACAGAAGTAGATGCTTTATTGAAGCATGAAATTCAAAATGTAGAAATGAGGAAGATTTATATTTTGGATATTGAGCTTGGGAATAAAATGAGTGGGATAAGTCTGGCTAAGAAAATTAGAGATGTCGATTATGAGAGTGAAATAATTTTTATTACAAATCATGATAAGATGTTTGAAAGTGCTCATAGAAGTGTTTATGAAATTTTTGATTTTATTGAAAAGTTCCATGATTTTGATAAAAGGCTTAAGAAAGATTTGAAAGAAATTTTAAAGAGAAATTTTGATACTAAGATGCTTAGTTATAAAGGTAGTAATGGAGCTGATTTGTGTATATTTTATAGAGAACTGTTGTATATTTATCGTGATAAAGAAGAAAGAAAGCTAATTGTAGTGGTAAAACATAATAGGTATAAAGTTAATATGAGTATTAAAGAGATGTTGGGAAAGTTAGATGATAGGTTTGTGCAGTGTCATAGGTCTTGTATTGTTAATAAGAATGTAGTTCAAGAGTGGAATTATAAAGAGAATTATTTTACTTTAACTAATGGTGATAAAGTGTATTTATTATCTAATATGAATAAGAAGGAGCTACAGCATGAGTGAGTTTTTGGTGTGGTTTGTTGGTTGTTTAAGTGCAACTTTTGGCTATACTTATTTTTATTATAAACTGTCAAATTCATTAAAAGAAAATATAAATTTTAAAATTGTATTCTTGTTTCTATTTGGAGTTTTATTAATATCTATTTTAAATTATTATAAAATTCCGTTTGTAAACTTATTTTTGTTTTTTGTATTTTATCCGTTACTTTTTTATAGTATTGAAAAAGTTAATGTTAAAAAATTAATATTTTATGTAATATTTATTTGGTTATTAGGTGCGATAGTTGATATTTTGGTAATGTTATTTATTTCGCTTTTATTAATGATTATAAAAATAAATGATATTTTCTTTTTATCAGAATTTATGACATTTATTGTTGGACTAATTTTTATATTATTTGGGAAATGTTCTAAAGTAATTGATTTTACGAATAATTTATATTTGAAAATTTCAAAAATTAAATATTTTGATTTCTATTTTATTTCTTTTGGAATATTGGTATTATTGGGTGGATGTTTTATATTTCTTAATTTGCCAGATATAAAAATAGATATTTTAATGGTTTTAATTATAGTTTTGGCTTTTATGATTTTACTTTTGTTGATAAAGTATAAGATAAATGAAAGTGAAAATATAAATTATTTGAATACTTTAAGAAAAAATAATGAGTTTTATATGCGAGTAGATGATGATAATAGAGAATTTAAGCATAATTTAATTGCTAAATTACTTAGTATAAAGTCAGTTTCAAATAGGAAAGGTATGTTGTTAATTGAAGATTTGATAAGGCAGTTTAATAAAAGTATAGATTTTTCAGAAAGTATAAAAGTTATCCCTTATGGTTTAAATGGTATTATTTACCAAAAATTATATCCACATTTAAACGACTTGAATGTTAAGATAGTTAACGATATTAATTATGATATATTTACGGTGTTAAAGCCAAGACGTTATAATGTATTTGTAGAAAAGATGATAATAGCCCTTGATAATGCAATAGAAGCTAGTTTAAATAGCAATGAGAAAATAGTAGTAATAAATATCTATGATGAAGATAATCTAATTGCCGTGGATATTAAAAATACTTTTGCTAATGATATCGATGTTGATATGCTAGGCAGTATTAATTATTCAACTAAAGGTAAAAAGCGTGGCATAGGACTATTTTCAATGCTTAGAAATAAAGAGGCAGAGGTTAAAGTTAGAATTGTTAATAATTTATTTGTTAGTAAAATAACAACAAAAAAACGGCTAGTTGATTAGTCGTTTTGTTTTATAAAATTATATTAGTTCTTCAGGGCATTCTGGTTCATCATACCAAAACCAAGCGGTAAATGGTGTAACAGATGTTTTTATAGCAGCACAACTTAATAAGTTAGCTAAAAATTCCATTCTTGGGTACCTCCTTTACTTCTTATATTTTGTTTAAATATATATATAAAATAATTTAAACCGTTGTAGTGGGATTTTTGTGATAGTGTTTATAATTATTGAATGTTGTTTTAGTTAGTTTGTAAGTTAAAGGGTTAATTAAAACACTTTCAATTAGTAAGGC
>CANOGG010000030.1 GCA_947565485.1 uncultured Mycoplasma sp.
CTCTTTCATTTTCAATAAATTAGAAATTTCTACTTTATACTTCTATTATAGTTTGGATTATTATCAAAGTCAAGAGAAATATTCCATTTCCGTGCATTTGCTTTTTTGAATAATTATATATGAGAAAATGATTTTAGGGTGATTTTATGTATAAAGAGAGACTTATCCTTTTACGAAAAGAAAAAAATTGGACACAAAAAGATATGGCAGAATTAATAAATATACATCGAGGAAGATATAATCAGTATGAGACAGAATTAGATATAATTCCTATTGAACATTTAAACACAATATGTAATTTTTTTAATGTTTCACTTGATTATGTTTTTGGGTTTGTTAATGCATCAAATTATGGTGAAAATAATTATGTTATTGATAAAAAATTGGCAGGTAGACATTTAAAAGATTTTAGAAAAAATGAACATATTACACAAAAACAATTGGGAGAAATTCCTAATGTTAATCAGTCAGTTATTGCAAAATACGAAAATGGGATAAATTTGATTCCCACGGCTTTTCTTTATGCAATATGTGATATTTTTGGGGTGAGTGCAGATTACCTTTTAGGGCGAGTAAATGGACCAATGTATTGGGATAAGAAGAAAAAATAAGGCTTAATGTTATTAAAATGTATTTTAAATTATGATATATCAAATAAATTTTTTAATATATAATTATAAAATTTAGTATTATTGATTTTAAAGTCCTTGACTTTATATTTTAAGTTTGATATATTATTAATGCGTTAAGCAATTTGGCGATGTAGCTCAGCTGGCTAGAGCGACCGGTTCATACCCGGTAGGTCGGGGGTTCGATTCCCTCCGTCGCTACCAAAAAGAAATTATACTCAAATTTAAATAATTTGAGTTTTATATATTTTGAATCAGGGAAGTTATTTTATGATTAAACAAGTTAGAGTTACTTACGAAATTGAATGTTATAATGATTTTAATGATTATCCAGTAGCAATAGCGGATATTTGTGAGTTTTCTTTTGATAAATTGGTAAGCGATTTAAATTTATATGTTAGAAACTTTTCTATTATAGTTATAAGTAAAATTACAGAAGATGATTATTATATTAATATTGAACCAATGTTTGTTATTTATGACAAAAGAATTTGGAAAATACATTATAGCTTGCGTAAATTTTGGATTAATTTAATGGATATTAGTTTTAAAACAGAATGTTCTTGTTATCATCATTCTTTAAGTTATCGAGGTAAATTGAAAAAAATCCCTTGTTCAGATAATATTCAGATTATGCAAAAATATAACAATATTGCTAGAAGATTGAAATCTAAAAATTATTAGCTATATTTAGAATACAATAATTTGGGGGTTCAGTTCATATCAATGTTTTTTTATTTTGTATACTTTTTAGTATCAGTTCATAGAAATGTTTGTTATTCTAAAGATTTGGTAAATGATTCGCTGGTTTTGTCGATAGTGCCATTATAAAAGTTTGGGACAGCACCATTAATCATTTCTGATGCAATAACTGTGTTATACTTGAATACTTGGTCTTCGGTTTTAAAGCTGCTGATTATTTGGTTGTGAAATTCAATATAGACAAATAACTCAACTAAAGCATTATTAAGACCATAATTGGTTATTTTGGTTTCGAGGTTGGTTAGAATGGAACCGATAAAATTTATTTTGAGGGGAATTTTAGGACCCATGTTATAAAATAAGTTATTGTTTAAACCACTGCCTAAAGGAATAAATAGAGTAAGATTGTTGGTGCGTTTAGTGGTTTCGCGGTCAAGATAGGCTAGAGCTATTTCACCGTTTTTGATGTTATTTAAGTTAGCATTTAAGATAGATGTGATATTGTCTAAGAGTTGGTAAGCATGAGGAAGATTAAAATCAACAGATATTATTTCTTCTTGATTATTTTTAGTAATGATTAATATGTCGTTTAAAGTTTATTCGTTTAAAATTTTTCTCGTAAGTTTTGTGCCGATAATGTCAAAATTTAGACGGTTTATTTCAGCACTCGCTATGGATATTAAGTTTTCATTGATAGTGGTACTAAATTTTGTTAAGAAAAAAAGGGTAACAAAAATAATTAGGGTTAGAGTTAAAAAGATTAACTTTCCTAAGACGGGTTTATTTTTGTTACACTTAGTTTTGAATTTATTTTTCATACTAAATATATATGCTTTAGAATAAAGAAAGATTTAAAAATTTATTTAAGAAGATAACGAGACCAGCGATTAAGACAATGCTAACTAAGATGATAGCTGTGTAAATTAAAGCGCGGTTGGATTTTACTTCTTTTTTTAGGTCAGCAAAATCATCAAAGTCACTTTCAGTAAAGGACATGGTCTTAGTTAGTTCGCTTACCTCTTCTTTTATTTGGTCCTCTTTTTTCTGTTCTTGTTCTTTTAGTTTATCTAATATTTGAGGACGAATTTTAGTTGCTTCTTCTAATGACATGATTGGTGAGGTTTCGCTTATGCTCTCTTCTTCATGGGCACCACTTATAACGATAGTGTCATCACTGCCTTTTAAGTCGGTTAGAATTTCTAATGGGTTTAGTTCATCAAGAGTCTTATCATTAGCATCAGGTTTTAAGCTAGAGACTAATTCATCTGTAGAGCTTGTCTCTTCCCCTTTTTCTTTGTTGGCATATAATTCACGAATAGTAATGGTATTTATGAGGTCGATTAGTTCGTCGTTATCTTTTTTAGGGTTCGTGATATTCGTAGAACTGATTTCGGAAGTATTATCAGAAGTATCTTCAAAATCTAGTTCGTCTTTGTTTAGTTCGAGACTATTTAGAATATCAAACTGCGTATCACGAATTTTTTTGACCCGTTCTTTTTCGTAGTCAACTTCTTTTTCACTCCGGGCTTGTTCTAGAATGGCATTGATATCATATTCTCTTGTTTCATCAAGACTAATACTCGGAGTCTCTTCCTCAATATCTTCGATTACAATACTTCTTCGTTTAGTATCACGGTTATATTTGGTATCTAATATTTTTTTTATTTTTTCAACATCGATGTTTTTTGCGTTATTTTCAAGCACTGTTGCATTTGTTTCAAGTTTATAATCATCAACTTCTACATTACTAATATTTTCATAGAGACTTTTATTTTTATGTTGTCTTAGAGAGGTATTGGTTGGGTTTTCATCATAATACTTATCCATGCGTGTTTTCATAGCGCCACTATCCTTTTATACTATGATAACACATTTTTCGACAATTTAAAAGTCTTATCTTTTCATTTTAAAAAAGTTTTGCTATAATGATTTTGTAAGGAGAAAAAATATTATGAAAAAAATAATTGTAAATGAAGAAGCTTGCATTGGATGCGGAGCTTGTGTGGCTATTGATGAGGCGCATTTTGCATTTAATGACGAGGGATTATCACATGCGATAAGTAATGAAAATTTAGAGAGTGAGCAACTTTTAAGTGCGATTGAGTCTTGTCCGACTTCAGCGATATCATTAAGCGAGACTGAAGAGGAAGTACAATCAGAATGTGGTACTGATGAGTGTGTTTGTGAGACTTGTGAATGTAGTGAAGATACGCAAGGATGTCATTGTAATCAAAAAAAGGAAGATATGGAGTAAGCTATTCTTCCTTTTTAAGTGATTCTTTTAAGCTATATAATTTTTTAACTTCTTTAATGGTTAAGGCGCGATATTCGCCACTTTTTAAACCTTTTAAATCGAGAAAGGCAACTTTGATACGAGTTAGTCTTATAACAGGATGTTTGAGGCTTTCAAAGAGACGTTTTACAATGTGATTGCGCCCCTCTTCAATGGTTAACTCGATAAGAGATGTCTTTTTTTCAAAGTCTTTATCACGGATTTTGAAATCATTAATTTTTACTTTACGACCACCAATGTAAATACCATTTTTTAGACGGTCAATATCATCTTTGTTTAAAAGGCCTTCAATTTTGGCGATGTAAGTTTTGGGAATTTTATTTTTGGGATGCATTAAGAGATTAGCAAGTTCACCATCGTTAGTTAGAATGACTAGGCCAGTTGTATCATAGTCTAAGCGACCGATGGGATAGATTCTCTTATCAGTGGCAATATAGTCAATAACAGTGGGACGATTATGGTTGTCACTAACACTAGTGATGACATGACGGGGTTTATTTAGAAGATAATAAACTTTGGAAACATCACGGTTTAACATAACACCATCTACTTCGATGATATCATTTCCAGAGACTTTGGTACCAAGTTCACTTACAATTTCGCCATTTACACGTACTTTACTAGATGCGATTAATTCTTCGGCTTTACGTCTAGAAGTTAGACCAGAGTTTGCTATTACTTTTCCTAATCGTTCCATAATTAAATACCTCTAAATAAGATAAAGAAGAGGAACCCAACTAAGAGAATAAGGACGATAGTGCCATTTATTTGGTCGATTTTTTTAGATTTACCAGGGATACCTAGAGCACTGGTTAGAAGATAACCAGCAGCAAGACCACCTAGATGAGCGTATAAGTCAATACCAGGAAGCGTAAGACTAATAAGTAAGTTGATTAAGATTACAGGGATGATTTGAGTTTTTAGAACACTTCCGAGGTACAGACGGTAGTGATAGCCAAAGTAAAGAAGCGAGCCTAAAAGACCAAAGATGGCCCCACTGGCACCGGCGGATATTACTGAGTCACTAGCAATGACAACTGATAAAAGAGAGCCCACAATACCACTTCCTAAGAAGACGATTAAGTATTTTAGGCGGCCAAGAAACCCTTCTAACTGGCGACCTAATATATATAAAGCATACATATTAAATAATAAGTGTAAGATGCCGATATGGAGAAAGACTGATGTTAAAAGACGCCATACTTCACCATTTTGGACTAAAATTTTAGAGTTAGCACCAAAGGCTCTTAGAGTGTTGATGTCTTCACTTCCATTACCAAAGATATACATGGCTATAAAAACTAGAATACATATACCAATTAATATTGGGGTGACTAGACTTTTTTTAGGTTC
Organism: uncultured Mycoplasma sp.; assembly: GCA_947565485.1. Taxonomy (GTDB): domain Bacteria; phylum Bacillota_I; class Bacilli_A; order RF39; family UBA660; genus Caccenecus. Next base: position 4,978 of record CANOGG010000030.1, read on the forward strand.
GAATAATTTAGTAAAAGCGGCATTATCACGAACAGTCTTGGCATTTAGGTCGTTAGTGACATTCACAATTAGTTCGATACCCTCTTTGTCTTTGATAATCTTGTTTTTGATTTTTGGGAAAATGGCATTTAATTCTTTATCTTCTATTATTTCGTTGATATCATTAAATTTTATAGAAGCGATATTTTTTGATTCGTTATCAAATTTGACATCATCAGAGACATTGATTAAGATGTTTAGGGTGTTGACACTTAAAGATAGAGTTTTTTTGCGAATTTGTTCCATGACTTTTTTGGTTTTGAAACAATCAAACTTGTATTGTTCGTCGTTGTGAATATGGTTGGAGTTTATTCTAATGATGCGATAAGGACCCTCTAGATTTTCGAGCCAGATTTCATCTTTTACCCCTTTTACAACGATGGGAGTGTAATTTTCCTCGGTTACAAAATAATGAACTAAAGACATAACTAACTCATCATTTTTATTAACAATATTATAATTCATTTTAAATTTTCACCTCAAGTACTTTTATTTTATAACAAAACATATAATTAGTAAAGAGGTGAATATATGGCAATAGTACTTTATTTAACATTTATTTACTTAATTTTACTTATTTCTTATTATTTTATCTATAAAAATAATATTACTTATGATAATCTTTTTGCAATTATCTTAAATTTTATATTTTTAATTACAGTTCCGTTATATTGGGCTTATTTTAAAGATAATATATATAGTTTGATTTTTGGTGGAGCACTGTTTATGAGTGCGTTTTATCTTAATCTGGAAGTAAAAAAGATATTTCATCAAAATAAAATACCTTTTATTATTTACTTTTTAATAGTTAGTTATATATTGGGGTTCTTTATTGGCAGATGCTTTTAGAATGGTTCTAAGGTTGTTAGAAAGTCGGCAAATTCCTCAGGAAGTGGGCAAGTGAAGCTCATTTCTTTTTTAGTTATGGGATGGATAAAAGACATTTTATGGGAATGGAGAAATTGGCCAAAGGGAGTAGATGTCCCATTAGTATAGATGGGATCATTATATATAGGATAACCGATATAGGAGGTATGAACACGTATTTGGTGAGTGCGCCCAGTTTTTAGAATACAACTAACTAAAGTGTAGCCTTGATAGCGTTTTAAGACTTTAATATTAGTAATGGCTTCTTTACTATTTTCGCCAGTGACACACATTTTTTCACGATTGTTTTTATCACGACCAATGGGCGCATCAATTGTGGCACTCCCCTCTTTTAAGACACCTTTTAGTAAAGCAAGATATTCACGGTGGATGCGTTTGTTTTTGAAGTCGTCAGATAATAATTCATGAACTTTGTTAGTCTTTGCAATGAGGAGTAAGCCACTGGTGTCTTTGTCGATACGGTGGACAATGCCAGGACGTTCTTCGCCACCTAGATTACTAAGATTCTTAGTATAATACATAAGCCCATTTACAAGAGTGTTGCTATAGTTGCCACTTCCGGGGTGGACAACAAGGCCACTTGGTTTATTAATAACCATGAGATAATCATCTTCATAGACGATATCTAAAGGTATCGCTACAGGTTTGATATTAGTTTCGATGGTTAGTTTTTCGGGGTTAAAAGTTATTTCGTCGTTTAAAGCGACTTTGTAACTTGGTTTAGTGGGTTTATTATTTACTAAGACTAAGTTTTGATTGATTAGTTTTTGGATAAATTCACGGGAGTATTTAGTTTCGTTGCTTAAATATTTATCGAGGCGAATATTTTCTTCATTACTTATGATTGTTGACATTTTTTATCTTCTCCTTTTATGATAGCAATGATTAGGAGGATTACTCCTAGAACGATAGCGATATCGGCAATGTTAAATATGGGATAGTCGTAGTTAAAAATGGTGAAATCGAGGAAGTCACGGACGTGGCCTAAGAAGATACGGTCGGCAAGATTGGAGAGAACTCCACCGATGGTGAGGCCAAAAGCAAAGTTGTTTCGCAGGTTATTTTGAAAACTAAACATGAATTTTATTAAAACTATAAGGGCAATTAAAGAAAATATAATGAAAAAATAACTATGTTGGGCAAAAAGACTCCAGGCACCACCAGTGTTATGAGCGACAGTTATCGAAAAAAAGTTCTTGATTAGAGGGACACTTTCATGAAGTTTAAAAAATACCTCAATTAGACTTTTGGATACTTGATCAATGATAATAATTAAGACGGCTATCAGATAAGTTTTCTTGTTCAAAATAAATCACCTATTTAGAGTATATCACAATTTTATAATTCTACCAATATCACATCTTCACCTATTTTTGTTATTTGTTTAAAAGTTATCGTTATTTCAGGTTCATTCTTGAAGAGACGACGGAAAAAATGTTTGGGTAAGACTGTAAAGTAGAGAATTTCACCTTGGTTATTGATTTCGGCATCCGATATAACACCTAGATGTTTGCCATTTTGGATATTAATAACCATTTTTACTTGTAAATCACTTAATCGCAAAATTTATCACCTATTATAATCATAGTTTTATAGATTAAAAAAATAACTAAAAAAGTTAATACCTTTTTGGTACTAACTTTCTTATTTACAAGTATAGCCGCCTTTTTCTAATTGTTCTTTGATGTTTTTGTAATCATCTTTAGAAGTTTTGGCTCCTGGAGAAAGCTTACTTAAATCTTTTTCATCAAAGTCCATAGTTAGAGTTACCGTGTCTTTACCATTGTCAGTCAATTTAGTATTTAAATCTTTATATTGACCGGTTTTCATTTGGCTTTCCATAGTTGTTTTAAATGTTTCTAATTTATCAGTTTGACCTTCTGGTAATACCATATCTTGAACTAATTTAGCACTTTTGAATTTGCTTTTAGAGTCAAAATTCATAGTGTATACTTGTTTCATAGATACATTATTTTGTTCTGATGTAATAGTACATTCTAGTTTTTTATCACTGCCACAGCCTGTTAATAAGAAAGCTAAGCTTAGACCTCCTAAAATTAAACCTATACGTTTCATAACTTTACCTCCTTGCTTTTAATTATAGCACATTATAAGCATATTTTAAAGACTAAAAATTTATTTCTTTTTTTCGTGAAGTAAGAGATATTTTTTGTTGTTTATACCACCACCATAGCCGGTAAGACTACCATTTGTACCGATAATACGGTGGCAAGGGATAATAAGACAGATAGGATTATTGTGAAGAGCCCCTCCGACTGCTTGAGCAGACATTTTAGGAATACCACGTTTCTTAGCAATTATTTGGGCAATTTCTTGATAAGTCATTGTGGAACCAAAGGGAATATCCTTGATAATAGAGTTTACTTCGGCTTTAAAGGTCGTTAGATTAGTGATGTGATATTTAGGGGTAAAATCAGGGTTAAAACCACTAAAGTAGAGGTCAAGCCACATGATAGTGCTATTAAAACAGGAAGAATGAGCGGTTTTGGGGAGAAGTTTTTGGGGTTCGTTTAGAAATTCGAGACCTGTAAGGTAAGTGCCATCACTCGTTAGTAAGATGTCATCAAAATTAAAGGGAGTTTTATAGATATAGTTATAAATCATTTAGAGACCTTCTTTCTTTAAAATAGGAAGTTTTATTTTAATAGTTAAATAATTATTTTTGATACTGGCGCTTATAGTTCCATCGCTAAGTTTGACTAATTGTTTAGCAATAGAAAGCCCTAGACCACTCGTTTTTTGAGCATCTTGGATAGTTGATGTTTCAGAAAAAATTTTTTTGATAGTGGTTGGTTTTAGATTGGAGGTTCTATTTGAAAAGGTAAGAGTTCCTGTTGTAGTTAAAGTGACTTTAAAGTCTTCTTCGCTATATTTTAAGGCATTAGAAATAATATTTTCGAGGATTCTTTTTAAAATATTTTCGTTTATGGAGATAATAATCTTTTTAGAACAAATAGTTATTTGGGGTGTAATATTTTTGTGGTTAAATAAACTGTAAAAGCTAATAAGTGAGTTTTCTAAATAGGTATTTAAGCATAGTAGTGTTTTATAATTAAATGTTTCATTTTGGGCTTTGGTGTAGGTAAAAAGTTCGGCAGTTAGTTCAATTAGTTCTTGGACTTTTTCATTTATAGTGGTAAAATAGCTAAGTTGTTTGGAAGTAAAATTTTCTTTGTTCATTAAATCAAG
>CANOGG010000031.1 GCA_947565485.1 uncultured Mycoplasma sp.
CCTATATCTAAACCGTCATTTCCTATGCATCGACTTAAAAAGTTTCTTTGCCAGTTGTGAATGCCTAACAAGAGGAGTCGACCCTTTTAACTATCCCCTAGTTGTTGCAAACAAAAACCAAGGACCTGGTGCTATCCCCCTCGCTGTTACTCCCTACTTAAAAAATAAAGGTGTAAAATCTCGTGGTCGCCTCTACGAAATCCCTAAAAATATTAAATACGAAATCGCAAGTCCCCACATGAGTCTTTATATCCAAAAAAGCCAAGAAGTAATCAGTATCTATCTAAAATATGTATCCGTAAGTGACCTCCATATCTACTCCATTGATGAATGTTTCTTAGATGTCACTGATTATTTAAAAATGTATAAGCAAACAGACTACGACCTCGCCCAAACCATATTAACCGACATCAAAAAATCCACTGGTCTTTACGCCACCTGTGGAATCGGTCCTAATATGCTTCTTGCCAAAGTCTCCATGGATATTGAAGCCAAACACAATCCTAATTTTATTGCAAAATGGACATATGATGATATCGAAACTAGACTCTGGCCCATCACTCCTCTTTCTAAAATGTGGGGCATTGGCTCTCGCCTTGAGCTTACCTTAAACCGTCTTCACATCTATAGTATCTATGATTTAGCCCACTCGAGCCCTGAAAAATTAAAGCAAAAATTTGGTGTCATTGGTACTGAGTTATATCTCCACGCCAATGGTATCGACCAAAGTCGTATCAATCACTCTTCCAAAACCCGTGAAAAATCTTATTCTCACAGTCAAGTCTTGATGAAAGACTACAACTATCATAACATCAAAATCATCATTCAAGAAATGGCTGGAACTCTAGCTGCTCGTATGCGCACGCATCATAAAGTCTGTCATACGATTGGCTTTGGTCTCCACTATTCTAAAACCATCGGTGGTGGTTTCTACCACTCCCTAAAACTTGACCAACCGACCAATGACTCTAATTTAATTTATTCCACCTGTCTTTTAATATTTGACAAATTCGTCGAAGACTTACCTATCCGTAAAATTAGCATCTCTTGTGGTTCTCTAAGTAACCAAGTAGGCCTCCAACTAGACCTATTCCACACCTATGAAGAACTAACTACTACGACCAACCTAAACAATGCCATCGATACCATTACCTCTCGCTTTGGCAAAAACTCTCTTCTAAAAGCCTCCAGCCTCCTAAGTGACTCTACTATCATTGAACGCAATCAAAAAATAGGAGGTCATCATTCATGAACGACCGTGGTTTCATTAAATGGCAACCCTTCAGTTCTGTTGCCACCCCTAAAGAACTTCTAAACCACAAACCCAAGCTTATCCCAAAACCAACTCTTTTCCCCGAAGAACAAGAAAAACTAAACAACCAATTAAAAGATGCCTACTACTCCCATCAGCTAATTACCATCAAATACTACGATTATGGCACAATAAAAGAAGTTAAGTCCACTATCTCCAAACTTAACTTCCATCTAAACACTATTAAACTAACCAATAATCAAACTTTATATTTCAATCAAATCTTAAGTATCAAATAAACTCCTATTATTTTTTTAATAATCTAACTTTTTCAGCAATTTCATTACATAAATCCTCTCGTTCATACTGGTAAACGAACAAATCATCCCATTTTTTTAAAGAATAATTATAAATATTTTGAAGTACTTCTAGTTAAATACTCATTTAAAATCCTATCTTCTCCAAGAGTTTGATAAACCAATCGCCTATACAAAAATTTCACCATACAATTTAGCCAAGAATTACTTATATTCCCATATTTCAAAAAAAGATCATAATTCTTCTCAATATCACTAAAAGGAGCACTAGCCATATAATAATCTCCATTTGAATAACATCTTGTATCTAAATAATCTAATTTCAATCCATGCTTAATACCTAGTTCATATAATTCTAAAAATTTGCTATCAAATTCTTCAAAAATATTATTTCGTCGCCATACTAACATAAAATACTGAAAAAAATTATAATTTTAATCGGTCAAACTTCCCATATTAGGACTAATTACTTCCAAAACACTATCTAAAGCTTTATATATTTTCTTATACCGCATATATGGCACTGCACACAATAAATGTGGTAAATAAAGACCCTTGCAATCTTTAAACATATTTTCCTTAAAATAATCATCGAAAGAAACTAAAGAGATATCCTCCACTTTATATGTATTAAGATAATTTCTAAGTTCTAACTCCGTTAACTCATGTGGAAAATTTCTTCTAATCATAATATTTTTACTACTAACATCTACACTCTCTTCCTCTAAACTCTGTTTCCATATGTTCTCTTGCGACATCCATAATCACTCCTCTCCTCATACACCTAACCTACTTTGTAAGTTTTCTTATATTTTCCATAATAGCAGCATACCTCTCTCTCAGTGAAATTTGATGCCATAAGTTTTTTTTTCAAAATATTCTTTTCCTTTCCTGTAAATTCCACAATATCATTAAAAATAAATAAATCTGAAAAATAACTGCTATCATACCTCCTATACTGAAAAGCATTAATTATAGTTTTAAGCCAATATTGTTTCAAATTCTCCAACTCTAAAAATCTAAGATAATTCTTTTCAATATCTTCGAGGGGAGCACTTAACATATAATAATAACCATTAGTACAATACCTCAAGTCTAAATATGAAGTATTTAAACCATGCTTAATACCTAGTTCATATAATTCTAAAAATTTGCTATCAAATTCTTCAAAAATATTATTTCGTCGCCATACTAACATAAAATACTGAAAAAAATTATAATTTTCATCGGTCAAACTTCCTCTATTTGGGCTAATCACTAAAAAGACTTCCTCTAAAGCTTTATATATTTTATCATACCCCGTATATGGCACAGCACATAACAAATGTGGCAAATAAAGTCCCTCATAATTTTTAAACATATTATCTTTAAAATAATCATAAATAGAATCCAAAGAAATTTCTTTAAGCTTATGCTCATTAAAATAATTTCTAAGTTCTAACTCTGTTAACTCATGAACTAAATTATCTTTAATTATAATTCTTTTACTACTAACATCTACACTCTCTTCCTCTAAACTCTGTTTCCATATGTTCTCTTGCGACATTCCCCATCGTCTCCTCTCAGTCTTTCCTCTAAATTATATTTATTATCTACATAATTTACAAATCTCCTAAAGTCTTCTTCTAGACTAATCCCTTTTATTCCCATCTCATCAGGTGTTGAAATATATATTGTATTCTTCATCGCCATTATTTCCTCATCACTCTTCTTATAAGGATAACCATATCCCCAACTCCACCAAAGCCCTACCCCCTCTATTATCTCCTTTGCTCTAAAAATAAGTCTTCTATGAAAAGAGGGATTAACTAGGGGAAAATAACAAACCTTAACATTTAATTTCTCATCATCTCTTTTAATCGGAACCCTAATTTTAATCATTTCTCCATTACAGAATGATATTGCCTCAAATAATAAACAAACATCAAAACCTCTTCTCTCCAAATATTGTATCAAATTTATCACACAAATTCCTCTATTTACGACTTGATTTTGCGAAACATATGCCGAATAATCACAATTCATATTGACCGTAATTTTTCTTCTTTTCATAACATTTGTTTTAACTCTCATATTACATGGATTTCCACACAAAAGCCTTGCTACATTAGGTGCATACCCCACCACTTTATAACTATTAGCCCTTACCTCCATTTCCTCACGCTTAAATTTTATTTGTTCAAGTCCTGCAACAAATCTCTCATATCCTTTATCTTGTGTAAATCGACACAAATTCCACGCTTCTTCAAAAGAACTCGTTCCATAAAATCCATCATCTGGACACATACTTGCACATTCATGAAAAACTTTTCTATTAATAGGCATCGTTCTAATAGCCTGTAAAAAAGTATCCAAATTATAATAATTACACTCAAATATTTTATACTGTCCTAAATCATGACTATAACCCCAATCATAATCAATTCCTAAATCTTCTCTTTCCCATGCCTCAAAATCACTATCTTGGGAAAAATCAAATATATCCATCTCTTTATCCTCTACATTCTTCTACTAACATTATAATTCCGTGTTAAATGATTAACAAATTCACTAGAATAACTATCATTAGCATTAAGTCTCCCTGAAATAATATTTAAGTCATTCAAATCTAACCCTTGAATAATAGTCATATCAAATATTTCTTCATGCGAGAATGAACCCTCATCTAACAACTCACTGGCATTCACAATATTTCTTGTCGAAATAACATGTCTAATTCCTTGCTTCATTACTATATCTCTAACATTCCAATATAATTTAAGTATTTCTGTATGTCGAACTAAATTCTCCTCCAAATTTCTATCATAATCTATTACCCAAGGTAAAAAACGATTCAAACTAGCTCCATCAAGTGCCTGTCTTCCTGAATATATGGCATCTGCACCTGTTCCAAAAGTATTAGCCGCCGCGACTAAATGAAAGTTTTGATGTGCCTGATAATACACTCCATCAGGAAAAGCCATATAGTGGTTATAACCTGTTCCAATCGCTGCATTTATTGCGAGTAACGCCGAAGGATTAGAATTATCTATCTCATCAATAAACATCAATCCTCCGCTTGTAAAAGCTTTATAAAACTGTGTTTCTATATATCTTCCATTCGCATCAACAAATCCCATTACTTTAAACTCTTCAGTCACATCATTAAGATAATAAAATTGTAAACCTAGTGCCTTAGCCACTTGCTCAATAATTACGTTCTTCCCACTTCCCGCTGGTCCTTTAAGTAAACTGGTTTTTTCATCGCTACTAACCTAAGTACTTTTTCAAAATCTTTATGAAATACATCTGTCGTCTCAAATTTTTTCTTAGCATCTCCTATATTTACGACAATTTTTTTACAAGGATTTTTCTTCACTAACTCTTGTTTTGCCTCATCCACAATTTGTTTAACCAAATCTTGTTTTGATTGCTTAAAAGTTTCTTCTAAACTACTTGTTAAAGTTGCGATTTTTTTTTCTAATTCCTCTTTTTTTAAATTAATACTTGTATCTATTTCTTTCTCAAAATTTCTTAGTACTGACTCCGTATCTCGACACTTATCTAAAAGTATCTCTAATGTCTCAAGCTCTTTTTTGATTTTCGCATAATAATCATCTAACTCTACTGTTTTTAATGACACTTCTTTTTTTAACGTTTCATCTATAAGTGACCTTAACTGTTCTAAAATCTCTTGGCCAATCACCGTCGCTTTATTATTATAACCTTCTAATTTCGTTAAAATAGTTTGAATTTCCTGTTGTCTAACATTCATCTTCTCCTCAAGCGCTTGACTATCTGATATAAATCCATCTGCTAATTTTCTTAATTTAATATCTATATCACTAATTATTTTCGGGTCAAATTCCAAATTCTTACGAATTTCAGCAACTTCATTTAACATCGAAAATAAGGCCCCTTCATTTCCCAAAATAGGTAAAACCTTCACTGTTTGTGGTATTCCCTCTATCTTCGTTTTGGTTAAATCAGCAAAAACAACTTTAATATTCTCCCAAATAAAAGCATCTTTCCTCACCATTTTAATCGTCGGCGGAATATACACATAGTCTAATTTTTCCCAATCTCTAAAAGTATCAGTCTCAATCTCTGTAATTTTATCAGTTTTTGTTCCCATCGGGATACTACAACATATTTCTACTCTAACGGTATCTCTCATATTTTCAAAATTTTTTCGTTTTAAAATCATCAGCTATCCCCACCGTATTTGATATTATAAAACAATTATACCCCTTTTACAAGTCAAAATTCCAAAAAAAAAGCCAAAAACTTGGTCTTTATAACTTATCTATAAACATAATAATACAACCAGTTATGATAAAGTAAATTTGCATGCGCTTGCCACTTAAACACTGGACTATTATCCGGATTATCATCTTTATAATAATTCTTTGGCACATCTATATCGAGTCCTTTATTAATATCCCGCCGATACTCTTTATCAAGAGTCCACAAATCATATTCTGCATGACCTGTCAAAAATATCCTCTTACCATCTCGACTCTCTACAATATACACCCCTGACTCATTCGACTTAGCCGTCAAAATAAGTTCTGGACACTTCACAATATCGCCCTCAATCAAACTACAATACCTCGATTGTGGAATATAAAACTCCTCATCAAACCCTTTAACTAAATTAGTTTTCGTCACCACATAATGCTCATACAACCCTGAGACTTTCGCTGGCAAATTAAATCTATTCACCCCATAAAAATACTGCATTCCAAACTGTGAAGCCCAACAAAGAAATATCGTCGACTTAACATTCCTTTTCGTATACTTAAAAAACTCTTTTAACTCTGAAATATAATCTACATCTTCATAATTAAGATGCTCTAAAGGTGCCCCTGTAACCATCATTCCATCATAATAATCATTCTTAATTGTATTAAAAGACTTATAATACTTCTTAAAATATTCGCACTTTTCTCTATCTTTATCTTTCGAATCTAAATAAATAAAATCAAGCTCTACCTGAATAACTGGGTTATCAAGAGCCATTATTAATTGTCTTTCTGTATCTTCAAGCGTTGGCATTAAATTTAATATCCCCACTTTAACTACAGGCCTATCGTTATCAATTTTATCAATAAACTCCACATCATCTTTTATCTTCATCTTTATTTCTAATGGTTTACTCAAAAATATCGCCATAATCCACCTCTATCTAAAATAATTATATTAAATTCCTTTCTCCCATATTATACCAAACATCATCTCTAAATTTCTAGTCCTAATGAAAGTTTGTTACCAACTCTAAAATCTTCTCAAAACTGTCATCACTAGCCGCCTTATTTTTCTTCACCATTCCACACTTAGAACACTCATAAATAATCTTCCAACTATCATTCTTTCCTTTAACTACTCCCACTGGCCTTAAAACTCCCAAACATAGACTTGCCCTATCACCAGGATTAACATCAACATGCTTACTACATAAACACTTAGGACAATGGTCTCTTGCAGTATAACCAAGTGCCGAAACATGAAAACCACAAACCTCACACTTAAAATCTTCATCAATCATCTTAAACTTTTTTGTATCCATTCTTTTTTAACTCCTTTAATGCGAGGCACATCTCTTTATTAATTACTTTATTCACCGGATTTTTCTTCTCATTTTTTTTTAACATTTTTTTCACATCACCTAGTGCCACATATTGTAATTTAAAACCACCCTTTCGCTCATTTGAATCTAAATCGATATTCTCTAAATCATAAAGAACATCAGTTAAAATATAAAAATAATATATTTCTAAACTACAATTTCGCCCTTTCTCTGGGTAGTCTTTTAAATAATACTTTATCCCAAAAAAAGGTTCATAAACACCATCTAAAACAATACCTGTCTCTTCTTTTATCTCTCTTTTTAACCCCTCATTTAATTTTTCTTTATTCTCCAAATGCCCTCCTGGAAACTGTAAAGTCCCAAATGCTTCCCCTAATAAAACCTCATTTTTACTATTAAACATTATTGCCTTTACTCTAATAATTTTATCTGAAATATCTTTTTCTTGCAAGTTTGCATCATTAAATAATTTTATTCTCATAATTTCTTCACACTAATATATTACCTTAAATTTCTTCCAAGTTCTAGTCTCTAACTCCAAGTTTACAATCTAAAAAGTACTTTTTCTTACTCTATAATACCCCTCATGTTGCAAATTAAAAGGATTAGTCTCTAATCTAACTATATTATCATTCTTAACTTCTTCTCCAAAATTATACAAATAATTTATAATAACTCCCTCATCATTTAGTAACTTATTAAAGCTTTCTATATATTCTAAAAATTCCTCTGTCCCAAAAACAGTACTTGTATAACTTAAGTAATCAGCAATATTCGATAAAAGTATCAAATCATAACCTTTCTCTACTATTTTAGGTATTTCTCAATTCACTCGCGCATCATTTAGTACCCCTCTTAACTTCTGATAATCTTCCCTACTAGATAAATAATTATTAGCTAAAAAAGAATTGCTATGCGAAAAAGAAAACAATCGCTCTAAAGACTTATTTGTTACCTCTAAATAAAGAAAAATCTCTTCCCAATATTTTCTTACCATATCTGGTAAATACCTATTTACTCTCTGTAAAACATACCTTCCCCGAACATCGCCACTTGTTAAAATACTATCTACCAACTTATACTCTTCCCACGAACACTCTAAAATTAAAGCTCTCTTAAAATGATACACAAAATACTGTAAAACATTAATATCAAAAGCATCTATTTCTCTAAAACCCTGATAAATCAAATTAAAAATATGGTCACCACTAGCAAGTACACTAAGTGCTCTTCCTCTATTATAATTTTCTTTACTTAAATATTCCTTAATACATTCTGTCGTATTAAAATAACCCCTACTATATTTATCATAATAATTCTTATTATCACCATACCAAATTATATCTTTACTAAAATCTATAGCCTCTCCTAAATTTATTTCCCTCATATCTGTTTCACTCTTTTTATATCTTGCCTAAACTCTTCAATCTCGCCCCCACTTTTTTTAAGCATTTCCTCAAATAACCACCAAAAATCAAGCTTATTTCTTCTAATAATCTCATAGTAATTAAAAAATTCACTAAACAGATAATACAAATCACAATTATCATCACAAGAAGTAAGATCATAATTCACATAAATTGAAATCAACAATTCTAGTAAAAACTCCTCAATCACTTTTAAAAGTGTATCACCCCGTAAATATTCTATACTATCAACATCCAAAAAAGTTATCTCTTGCTGTGCCAAAAAATTCCCACTATGATAATCTACATATAACAAATTATTCACTTTAAGCTCTTCATGAGTAGCAATAATATCTCTTATCCAATTTAATCTCTTATCTAAAGAAACATCTTCTCTAAGTTTCTTCGCCAAAACTCTGTGTGCTTCATAATCATACAAGAAACATTTTCCATCTCGACTTAAACCTTTAACATGTACCAAATGCTTAAGTCTAAGTTTCTC
>CANOGG010000032.1 GCA_947565485.1 uncultured Mycoplasma sp.
TCTTGATAAGTCATGGAAGTGCCACCTAGTTCGAGGGCAATACGAGCATCGACCTCGTTCCAAATATTAACAGAGTCGATGAGGGTTCCATCCATATCGAAAACAATATATTTTTTAGTTGATAAATCTAATTCGGTTAAATCTTTCATGATTTTAGGTTCCTTTCTTTAAAGATATTTTGATAACTGGTGGTATGACGGTTTATGACAAGACTACGGATTTTAGCGCCGGGTTGAGAATTTTTAACAAATTTCATTAGGACTATTATAGCACATTTATCTGTTTTTGAATGAATAAAAATTGCTTCTTTTAAATGAAGATGATGGATAGAGCATAAAGTGAGGATTTCTTCTAGACGTTCAGGACGGTGGACGAGATAGAATTTGCCACAGTCTTTTAAGAGATAAGAAGTTGTTTTGATTAATTCGGCTAAAGTGATACTTAGTTCATGACGGGCGATAGCTAACTCCTTAGTAATATTGATTAGAGAGTTTTCATGGACTTTAAAAAAAGGGGGATTACAGGTGATGATGTCAAAATTATTTCCCGGGAAATAAGTCGGAGTGTTTTTGGCGTTGATGTTTAGCATTGTTATTTTTGGTTCAAGGTGGTTGTAGCTAATGCTTTTTTGGGCGAGGTCGTATATTTCAGGTTGAAGTTCGATACCGGTAATAGCTATATCATTTTGGGAAGCTAAAATTAGAGGGATGGGAGCATTACCAGAGCATAAGTCGAGAAGTTTTTTATCGCTTTTTTTGATTTCGACAAATTCAGCGAGGAGTAAAGAGTCGAGGGAAAATTTAAATTTCTTATCATCTTGGTAAATTTTTAGGCCATAATCATATAAGTCATTTAAGATGATACTCATTTTCGCTTATCTTTTAAAGACATTTCGATGCGTTCATTATTTACGAGTACTTTATAAGTTTGGCTAAGAATATTTTTACTGACGACTTGACCTTTACCAGAGGGAGTTTCAATATATTCGCCAATTTCGGGCATCCCTTCATTGCATCTTAGATACTCTTCATCTTCATAGGAGAGACAACAGAGAAGACGACCACATAAACCGTTGATTTTTGATGGATTTAGAGCAAGGCCTTGATTTTTGGCCATACCCATAGAGACAGAGTCAATGTGACTTAGAAAATTTGCACAACAGATTTTGCCACCACACCCGCCAACTCCGCCGATTTCACGGGCTTTATCACGAGCACCAATTTGCCGAAGTTCAATTCTTGTACGATAAATAGAAGCTAGTTTTTTGGCAAGTTCGCGAAAGTCGATACGTTCGTCGGCTAGGAAATTAAATATTAATTGTTTCCGGTCGAAAGTAAAAGTGGCATTAATAACTTTCATTTCAAGTTTAAGTTCGCTAACTAAACTCCGACAGTCTCTTAAGGCTTTTTCAGCTTCTTTTAAATTTCTTAGATATTGGTCGTAATCACTTTTAGTGGAAATACGGATAATTTCTTGAAGATTGTCAACATTTTTTAGTTCTTTTTCATCGAGATATTTAACTACTTTGCCGAATTGTTCACCTTTCTCAGTTTGAGCAATGACAGTGACATTGATAGGACATTTAAAATTACTTTTAAAGTTGTATATTTTGCCATTGTCTTTGAAGTTTATACCATAGACATAGATTTTGTTCATTTTGTACCTCGCATTTCTATAACAAATTTGTCAATAATTAGTTCTGTATTTACATTATAACTCATTTCGGTTAAGATTTGAGTGATTATTTGAATTTTTTTGCTTAATGTTTCGATATTTTCGTTTAAATGATAAATTTCTAAGATTTCAGGGTCGTATTCTTCATTTAAAAGTTTTAAAAAGTGATGGTAATAAATTAGGAATATTAATTTGAAAATGGTTTCGATACTTTTACGGTCGGGAAATTCGGTCATCAGGCCTTTTTTATTATTTAAAAATGTTTGATGTTCAATAGTAGATAAGAATTTAGGAAGAGCAATTTTATACTTTTCTAGTTCTTCGGGTGTAAAACTTAGACTCGCAAGAGTATTTTTATTAGTAAAAACGAGATTAAGAGACTGGCAACGGCTTTTAATCGTATCCATAATGATATCCTTATTAGTAGTTAAGAAAAAGCCTATGATATTAGTTGTGGGTTCTTCAAGGAATTTTAGCATAGAGTTAGCACTACTGGTTCCAAGTTTATCAGCTTGCATAATGATATAAATATTATAGTGACTATAGACAGGGATAGTGCTAAATTCTCTTTTTAGTTCTTCGATTTGGGCTTTTTTAATAATTGTGCCATCTGGTTCGATGATTTTAATACTAGGAAGATTATTTTTATTGATTAGATTACAGAGATTACATTTCTGACAATTTTCTTCATATTCTTGGTTACAGTTAATGATTTTGATTAGTTCTTTTAAGTCAAATAAAGCGGCTTCTAGGTTATTTGTTTCAATTAAATAAGCGTGAGCTAGCTTGTTCTCACGATATCGGGTTATGATTGGTTCTAGGGCTACATTTTTTATCAATTCTACTCACCTGGGGAAATTCTTTCTACATTTATTTAGATTAGGAAAAATATGAAGACGAGGCCTAAGATTCCGGGAGTGCCAAGGAGAGTTACCAAGATGAGAGTTATTATATTAATTGGGATAAAAACATTGATGTTACCCAGGATGAGGTTTAGACCATAGAGCATAACAAAGGCGATACATAGTTTTCTAATCATTTTTATTATTTTCTTTGCCATATATTATCACATTTAATTATATGTGGCAAGAGGAAATTTATTCGGATATTTTTTTGCGGTCTTCAAGGGCTTTTTCAAGGGTTATGTTGTCGATATATTCGATATCAGCGCCCATAGGAATGCCATAGGAAAGGCGGGAGATGGTGATGTCTTTATTTTCGAGGATTTTTTTGATGTACATAGTAGTGGCTTCACCTTCAACAGTCGGTTTTAAGGCTAAAATCAATTCGGGGTGAGTTAGACTTGCGACCCTTTCGAAAAGACTTTTTAAGTTAATGTCATCAGGGCCACGGTCATCAATGGGAGATATGAGGCCATTTAAGACATGATAAGTACCATTAAACTTGCCGGATTTTTCAAAAGAGATGATGCTTTTAAAATCTTCTAGAACACAGATAATATTAGGGTTCCTGGTAGTATCTTGGCAGATGAGGCATTTTTCTTCATCAGTAATATTACCACAGATTTCACAGCGATTTAGTTTCGTTTTAGCATCAATTAAAACAGTGCTAAATTCTTTTATTTCTTCATCATTAAATTCAAGAGCGGCTAGGGCATAACGTTCGGCACTTTTTTCACCAACACCAGGAAATTTCCTAAAATAGCCGATTAATTGTTCTAAAATTCGTGGGTAGCCCATTTTAGAATAAGCCACCTAGACTGCCATAAGCGCCCATAGCTTCTTCCATGGCTTTTTCGGCTTTAGCAACGGCGTTATTAACAGCGATTTTAGTCATATCTTCGAGCATTTCACGGTCATCAGGTTCAATAGAGCCTTCATAGGTAATAGTATATTTTAAAAGTTCCTTTTTACCATTAATTTCAACAGTTACCCATTCAGATTTTCCTTCAAAAATCGTTTTATCAACTTCTTCTTTCTTTTTACTCATTTCTCTTTGGACACGATTTGCTTGCGCAAGAATGTTTTGCATATTCATTTTTAATTCCTTCTTTCTATTTATTATATTATTTCGATAATATCTTTATCAAATATATCAAGAGCGACTTTTTCGATGTCTGGTTCTTCATTTTGAGGTTCTTTGGTTACTTGAGGTTCTTTGATATATTCATAAACTATTTTATTTTTGAGATTGGTAATATATTTTTGGCGTTCTTCGGTCCATCTTTCTTCAGAAATAGCGATGAATTCATAATCTTGACTGGTTATTTTTTTAAATTCGGAGGCTATTTCAGCTAAATTATCATTGATAAGACTAGATGTACCAGCGATTTGATTCGTTAAAATGGCGATTTTATCACTAGCTGCGGCAATATTACAATCAATTAGTAAATTTAACAAAGATTTATTAGTTAGAGAGCTTATAAAATTAGGCCAGATGGTTTTAAGCTTCACAAGATAATCTTTTTTAGCATTTACAAAGCAGTTATTTATTCTAATTTTAGTAAGTTCAGCGTATTTGTCAAGAGGTGGAGTTATATTAATGTTAGTAATAGGATGGTTATTCACAGTTGGAGGCGGTGGTGTAATTATTTCCCGGGAAATAGTTTTTGGGGATTCTCGAGGTGGTTCTTGGGGTTGTTCGGGAACAGTTGGTTCTAAAGCTGGAGAAGATTTCGGTTGGTTTGTGGGAACATCAATATATTTAAGCAAGGTTATTTCAATTAGAAGATAAGGGTCAATATTAATGTTTACATAATTAGAGATGGAAGCAAGTTCAAAAGCCATGTCTTTTAAGTGGGAATAGGGAAGTCCTTGATATTGGCGGTATTGTTTACAATTTATTGCTTCTTCTTCAATTTTTTCCAATAATTTTTTGATTAGATGTTTATAATCTATAGCGAGATTTTTTAATTTTTTCATCAAGGCGACGAAGTCAGCGGTGTTATTTTCAACAATATAGTTAAAAAGCGTTGTAATTTGCTTTTTAGATACGGAGCCAAAGTGAGATGTAACTTCATCAATAGTAATGGTTGTATTACTGGCTGATAACTGGTCTAGAATGCTTAGGGCATCACGCATTCCGCCGTCAGAAATATAGGCTATTTCTTCTAGAGCACTATCATCAATGGCTATTTTTTCAGTTTCAGTGACATATTTTAGTCTAGTAATAATACTTTCTAAGGCGATTTTATGAAAATCAAACCTTTGGCAGCGAGATAAAATAGTAATTGGAACCTCTTCAATATTAGTAGTAGCTAAAATAAACACTATATGCTTGGGAGGTTCTTCAAGGGTAAGTAAAAGAGCATTAAAAGCACTATCACTAAGCATATGAACCTCATCAATGATGTATACTTTATATTTAGAATAAGCGGGGGCTAGTTTGATATTATTGATAATTTCACGAATTTCATCAACGCCATTATTAGAGGCCGCATCTATTTCGATAATATCAGCATTTTCTTTAAAGTGAAGGCAACTTTCGCATTCATTACAAGGACCATTGGCACCAGGATTTAAACAATTTATAGCTTTAGCAAAGACTTTAGCAGTACTTGTCTTACCAGTTCCTCTGGGACCAGAGAAAATATAGGCGTGAGAAATTTTATCATTTTTTATAGAATTTTTTAAAATGGATACCATGTAATCTTGCCCGATTATATTGGAAAAATCATCAGGTCGGTATTTACGATAAAGTACTTTGTAATCCATTTTCAATCACCCAATCTAATTATAACATATATATTAATTTTTGTCTCTTTTGTTTTTAAAAAATTCTTTTAAACACTTGGCATATTCGTCTTTTAGTGTACTAATGTTCGCTTGTTCGATATTAGTTCTATAGTATTCTTTTTTATTATCTGGTTTAGTTAGCAGATAGTAAACATTTTTAATTCTAGTTTGTTTGATAACAGCTTCGCACATACTACATGGCTTTAAAGTTACGTATAAATCGCAATTATCGAGTCGCCAATCTTTTAATTTCCGATACCCTTTAGTAATTACTAACAATTCTGCATGATTAAGAACTGTTTTATTTTTATGACGTGTATTATAGGCTTTAGCGATTATTTTATCGTTATAAACGAGTAGAGCACTTACTGGGACTTCGTTTTTTTGGGATGCTTTTTTAGCTAAAGTTACTAACATTTTAAAATATTCTTCTTTCATTATTTCCTCCATAAAAAAAAGTGCACACAAACAGTGATTGACGTGGCTGCTACTTTCCAGTCCTGACCAGGTTACAATATATTTGTTGCACGTTATTAATTTACCACATATTTTTGATTTTGGCAAGGGGTATGTTTCACGTGAAACATTAAATTGACATTTTTTTATTAAAATAAAAGGTTTCACGTGGAACATAGGTAGGGGAAGTATAAAAGTTTTTTTAATTAGGTACAATGTTTCACGTGAAACATTGTGGATAGTTTTTTATCGTTTATTTTAGAATAGTAATTAGCATAATTCTTTATTTTCATTAATAAAATTTTAAATTTTTTAAACTATTTTTATTTTACAATTTCATTTTTTTATTGCTGAATTATTTGTAATGTTTCACGTGAAACATTGTTAGTAAGTTTAAAATAAAACAATTTAATTAATCTTTTATATATTCTACGTAAAGCTATATATATTTGTTAGTAATTATTATTTATGTAATCAAAAATATTTATTATATTTTTTTCGCTTTGTTTCTAGATTGTGAGGGATGGCATTAAAAAATAAAGAAAATATTTATTGAATTATTTCCTACGAACTAGTACACAGCGCATTTTTTCAATTATATTACTTCACAATGTTTCACGTGAAACATTGTGAATAACTTATTTTTTTTAAGATATTAGATAATAAATTGAATATTTTAAATCATTTCCAATATTTTTATTAAGATTAGTTTATTTTTTTTACAATTCATCTTATAAAATAAAATTTTATTATCTTATTGTTAAGTGTTTTTTAATACTTTTATCAAGTCTTTTAATTTGACGATTCCAATTATATATATTTAGGTTTATATTCTTTTAGGATATCAATGTTTCACGTGGAACATTGAGTCATATAAATCCTTAAACTTTGAATTGCCATTAATATATCAGTCTTTTATCTTTAAAATTTAATATATGCTATTTCTGAGGCGTTCTTGAATGTTTCACGTGAAACATAGGATTGTTTTCTTCCTATTTTCAAGTTATCAACAGTCGTTTTATACTCAAAATTAATATAAAAAGGTATAAAAAAATAATGCTTATTCAGCATTATTTTCTTCTTCCTCGGTTTGTTCTTCTTGTTTTTCGACTAGACTTATGGTCGATACATATTGATTATCTTTAAGATTAATCAAACGTACTCCTTGAGTAACACGACCGAGAGTATTTATCTGTTCGAGAGTCATTCGCATGGTTGTTCCAGTATTCGTCATAATAACAAGTTCTTTATTTTCATCAACTACTTTAACAGATGCTATCTTACCATTTTTCTCTGTAATATTTAGAGCTTTTACTCCTTTACTACCACGGCTAGTCTCTCGGAAATCACTAACAAGAGTCTTTTTTCCATAACCTTTTTCAGTTACTAACAATATTTTATCTTCTTCCTTTACTACCTCGGCACAGACACATTTACCACCATCAAGATTAATTCCTTTAACGCCACTGGCAGTACGGCCCATAGCTCGAATAGCTGATTCTTTAAACTTAACCATACGGCCTTGTTCACTACCGAGAAGAACAAATTCGTTATCACTAGTCTTTTTAACAGCAATTAATTCATCAGATTCTCGCAAACTTATGCTTATTTTGCCAGACGTACGTATGTTCTCAAATTCTCTAATTGCAGTTTTTTTGACTAGGCCTTTTTTGGTTACAAATAGTAAATATTTAGCTGTTTCTTCAGGAGAGACACTAATCATAGAACTAATGCTCTCATCTTTTTCAATTTGGAGCAAGTTTATTATTGGTAAACCTTTTGATTGCCGATTAAATTCAGGAATTTCGTAGCCTTTTAAGCGATAAACCTTACCTTTATTCGTGAAGAATAAGAGGTAATCATGAGATGAGAGGTTTATCATTTGCTCGACATAGTCTTCTTCGTTAGTGGTCATACCTTTGATACCCATACCACCACGTTTTTGAGCTTTAAAGGTATCACTATTAGTACGTTTAATATAGCCTTTATTAGTTAAGGCAATTAAGATATTTTCTTCTGGTATTAAAGATTCATCTTCAATATATTCGATAGCGGTCATATCAATGTCTGTACGACGTTTATCAGCATATTTATCTTTTATTTCTTGGAGTTCTTGTTTAATAATACCAAGAATTTTCTCTTCAGATGCTAGAATAGCTCTTAATTCATCGATTAGTTTCAAGAGTTCGTTTAGTTCAGCCTCAACCTTATCTCGCTCCAAACCGGTTAAGCGTCTTAGTTTCATTTCCATGATAGCTTCCGCTTGGAGTTCTGAGAGGCCAAATTTGCTCATTAAGCCGTCTTTTGCCTCTTGATCAGTCTTAGCACCACGAATGGTCTTTATGACCTCGTCAATGTGGTCTAACGCGATTTTTAAGCCCTCTAAGATATGGACACGAGCTTCAGCTTTTTCAAGTTCAAATCTTGTGCGGCGAATAATGACTTCTTTTTGATGGTCGATATATTTAGAGATAATATCTTTTAAGCCGAGAGTTTTAGGAACTCCATTATCGAGCATTAAGAAGATGATACCAAAAGTGGTTTGAAAAGCAGTGTGTTTATATAATTTATTTAATATTACTTGAGCATTGGCATCCTTTCTTAGAGAAATAGTGATATGGACGCCCTCTTTTAAGTCAACATGATAATCAGTTATACCATCTAAGACTTTATTATGGACGAGTTCAGCAACTTTATTTTTAAGCTCCTGGGTATTAACGCCATAGGGTACTTCTTCAACGATGATATATTCACGGCCATTTTTTTCTTCAATGTGCGCTCGTGAGCGAATCGTGATACTTCCGCGGCCAGTTTCGTAGGCTTTTTTGATACCACTATTGCCGAGAATAATGGCACCAGTAGGGAAGTCAGGACCTTTAATATATTCCATGAGGCCCAAAGTATCTATTTCAGGATTATTAATGTAGGCAATACAGCCATCGATTACTTCGCCTAGGTTATGAGGCGGGATATTAGTTGCCATTCCAACGGCGATACCCATGGTACCATTAACTAAGATATTCGGAAAACGAGATGGTAAAACCTTAGGTTCTTTCGTTGTTTCATCATAGTTTGGGTCAAAATCAACTGTATTTTTATTGATATCACGAAGAAGTTCCATGGATACTTTAGATAGTTTAGCC
>CANOGG010000033.1 GCA_947565485.1 uncultured Mycoplasma sp.
AACGTTTCCTCTAAAGTATTTTATTGGCTGGTCGCCTCCAGAATAGTCACCTTTAATCCAAGTATAGACACCATCACCTGTTATTCCTGCAAACATGCTATCTGTTGTTGCTTGTCCATTATCTGCTATAATTTCACTGGCTGATGTTCCAGACTGTTCTTCAAAATATAAATTACAATCTGTTCCAGTTGATGTTAAGTTACTAACTGTTACATCCCATGTTTCTTCATTCCAACTTGGTATGGCACTATTAGTACAACTACTCTCGCTTGAATTAAACTTATATTTAGAGTCTTTACTTGGAATAGTATCTTTCTTAGTGTAGGTGCTTGCATCTTTAGCTTTATTATATATACCTACGATATTAATATCAGGGATAGCATCACCCTCTTCGACTGAGACGATACCCGAGAAACTTCCTCCCATATCCTCTGACTGGTCACTATCTAAGTTTGGATATTCTAGTACAACATAGTAATATAATACTTCACTACTAGAAGTGGCTGTTATCATCTCGACATCTACTAACATTACTTTGGTTTCAGTAGTACTCCCCAAAGTTGTCAAAACTTCTAAACATTCGACAAATATGCATATTATATTCACTAAGTATAATAAGCAAAAAAATATACAATAAGCTATACTTTTTCCTTATTAATTAAAATTATAACTTTTAAAATTATCACAGTCAGCAAAACATGCCGATATTACTCCTGATATTTTTAAGAAATAATCAATAAAACTAACAAACTTCCAAGGAAATAAAAGAAAAAAGAGTATTCTTGTCTTACTCTTTGGTATATGTTTATTTTACAATTTGTTATGCTATTTTGCAACATTTTATTTCTTTCTAAAATAAAAATAGTGATAAATGGTATTTATCCTGATTTATATAAATTATGAGAACTAAATTTTTAGTAAAAATTATTTACATTTATCAAAAATATATTATCATTAATTTAAGCGAGACACTTATACTTAAGTGCTTGCCTTGTTTGCTAGCACCCTCCGTTACTGGATGGCGCTTTTTTTGTAAACAAAACCCCCTAGAGAATTAATCTTGGGGTGGGAAGTGTCAACGATAAGTTTTTTTGCTGGTAGTATGCAAAAAAGACTTTACTTTTAGAAGAATTTATATTATGATTATTTTATGCAAAATATTTAGTTTTATGTTTTCCTAATATTAGGATAGACATTTTTTCCAATCTGGGGTTATTTATTTTTTATTATCCAGACCCCAAACCTCACAATTACTATATAGTAATACCAACTAATTGTTTTGCATAGAAAAAGCCATCTATTTGAAGATGGTTTTTTACATGTTTTCAAGATTTACACTAACTAGTTTACTAACGCCTGATTCTTGCATCGTGATA
Source organism: uncultured Mycoplasma sp. (assembly GCA_947565485.1). Lineage (GTDB taxonomy): Bacteria > Bacillota_I > Bacilli_A > RF39 > UBA660 > Caccenecus. The sequence goes on from CANOGG010000033.1 coordinate 1,377, forward strand.
CCATAGAGCACATCTGCATATTCCATAGTTCTTTTTTTATGGGTAATTAAGATAAACTGACTGGTTTCTTTCTTCTCTTTTAAGTATTTGCCAAACGTGTCGACATTAGCTTCATCAAGAGCGGCTTCAACCTCGTCTAAGATGCAGAAAGGACTTGGTTTGATATTTAAAATTGCAAATAAGACAGCGATAGCAGTTAGGGTTTTTTCGCCTCCTGATAAAAGGCCTATAGAATTTAACTTCTTGCCGGGAGGTTCGGCGATGATATCAATACCGGTGTTAAGTAAGTCATCAGGAGTAGTTAGTTTTAAAGTACCCTTTCCACCACGGAAGAGTTTGCGAAAGACTTCGTTAAATTCAAGACTAATTTTATCAAAAGTTTCTTTAAAACGTTCAATCATGATTTTATCCATTTCGGAGATGATACTACTAAGTTCTGTGCTAGAGTCTTCTAAGTCACTACTTTGTTTAACAAGGAAGTTGTATCTTTCGCTTACCCGTTCATATTCGGCGATAGAACCAGTATTGACCTCGCCTAGTTTAGATATTTCCTTTTTGATATTTTCGACTTTAGAACGAGCCATATCAACAGGTAAGTCTAGTTCAAAATTACGACAGGCATACTCATAAGTTAGAGAATAGTTCTCAGATAGTTCTAAGAGGAGATTATCTAGTTTAACATCATATTTACCAAGACTAACTTCTTTTTCTTTTAGTTCGTATTGAATACGATTGTATTCTTGGTTGATTTTATGATATTTAGTTTCAACTTCATTGATTAGTAAAGAGAGGTCAGATTTTTGTTTCTTTAGTTTTTCAAGTTCACTAAAGGCGATGTCTTTTTCACTTGCTACTTCATTAGACTCTTCTAGGATACTGACGAGTTTTTTATCGAGTTTATTATCCCCTATTTCTTTGTTGCCTTTGATTTCGAGTTCTTTTTTGTCGATGGCAGCTTCAATACCCCGGACTTTATTAGTTCTGGTATTTAAGATTTCATTTAGATTAATTAGTTGTTTATTATAATCGTTTGCTTTATCTTCTAGAGTCGTAAAATTGGTATTTAAGGTGCGATACTCACGGTTTAGATTTTCTAGTTCGATTTTTTTCATTTCAAGTTCTGTGGTCATTTCATTTAGTTTTAGTTTGTCGCTCATGGCACTACTACTAACTTTAGAAGAACCACCTGCGATGGAACCACCAGGATAAGATATCTCGCCATCAAGGGAGACAATACGATATTTGTAGTTTAGAATTTTACCAATCGCATTTAGAGAGTCTAGGTCTTTAGTGATTAGGACATTACCTAGTTGGTTCTTAATAATATTATCATAGTCGGGGTTATATTTAACAAGAGAGCTAGCGATGTTTAGAAATCCAGGATGATTTTTTATTTTGGCGATATCTTCTTCATAAATACTCTTTGGTTTAATGATATTTAGAGGGAAGAATGTTGCTCGACCAAGTTTGTTGGTCTTTAAATAATCGATGCACTCTTTGGTACTGGCTTCATCTTCCACGACTAAAAAGTTAGTAGCAGCACCCAGAGCAGTCTCGATAGCTAGGCCATACATATTTTCCGTTTCAATTAGATTGCCAATGGTGTTATGGACTCCAATTAGGCGCATGTTATTTAAAACATTTCTAACAGCACTAGGCATTTTGGAACTATTTTCAATATTATCTTTTAAGATTTCAATTTTATTTTCGAGTAATAAAATATTTTTGGAATAGTCATTTATTTTAGTTTGGAGATTACTCTTTTTGACTTTGGCTGTTAAATAGGCATTATCTGCTTCATCCTTTGCAACAGATTTTTCTTTGATGTCATTTATTAGGTCATCTAATTTTGCTTTTTCGGTTGTCATTTCTTTTTTTAGTTCTAATTGTTCTTCTTTTAGTTTTAGTAAGACTTCGTTAATATTTTCTTTGTTGGTGTCGTATTTTTTTCGTTCCATGGTGACTAGTTTTTCGGCTTCTAAGCTCGCTAAATTTTCCGTTAGTTTGATATATTCGCTATTTTTAGCTGTGATAGCTTCGTCTAGTTTTAGACTATCAAGTTTTAATTTTTCAAGTTTAGAATTATCCTCAGTGTTAGTGGAAGTCATGTGGGAGAGTTCTTTTTCCAATGTTTCAACTTCCAGTTTAATTTTGTTATAGTCAATATTAATTGAGGAGATGTCGCTGGCGATTAAAGCTATTTCGGTGTTTTTTAGTTCTTCTTTAAGATTTAGATACTTAGTCGCGATTTCACTTTGTTTTTTTAAAGGTTTTACACTCGTTTCTAGTTCTGTGATAACAAGTTTTAGACGTGCAAGGTTTTCTTTAGTTTTCTCTAATTTTTTTAAACTTACTTCTTTACGCTTTTTATATTTTAGGACACCAGCGGCATCTTCAAAAATGATGCGTCTAGCCTCGGGTTTACTACTAATGATATCAGATACACTACCTTGAGAGATGATATTAAAAGAATCATTACCAGCGCCGGTGTCTAAAAACAGGTCAGTTACATCTTTTAAGCGGACTTTGCTATTATTGATGTAGTATTCATTTTCGCCAGTATTATAAATAACACGTTTAACTTCGATGTTCATAAATTCACTGTTTAAGTAATGGTCAGAATTATCAAAGTTAAGAGCAACATAAGCCCTAGTATGGGGAGGACGGGATTTGGAACCATTGAAAATAACATCACTCATGGCCTCAGCGCCACGAAGAGATTTGACTGACTGTTCACCTAGCACCCAGCGTACAGCATCAACAATGTTACTTTTACCACTGCCATTGGGACCAACAACCGCGGTAATACCTTTTTTTATTTCTAAGTCTATTTTATCGGCAAACGATTTAAAACCGTAGGCCCTGATATTTTTTAAATGCACTCTTTTTCAACCTCGCTTTGCTTGTTTTTTAAGGGCCGATTTGGCCGCATTTTGTTCAGCTTCCTTTTTACTTTTGCCTGTTCCCTTGCCATAGACGATACCATCAATGGCAACTTCGAAGACAAAGGTTTTATCATGGGAAGGGCCAGTTTCGGATACCAAAATATACTCAAGACTTTTTTTGTCAGTTTGAACCATTTCTTGGAGACGAGATTTATAATCGCCAAAAAAGACATGGTGTTCTTCGATGTAGGGTTTTAGTATTTCTAAGCAATATTTTTTGGCAGTGGCAAAACCTTTATCAAGATAAATAGCACCTAAGACACTCTCGAAACAGTCAGCGACTATAGTATCGTTGATGTCTTTTTGTTGACCCCGACCGACTTTGATATGTGTATCAATACCAACATCTTTGGAGTATTGGGCGAGAGCTTCTTCACAGACAAAACTCGCGCGAATTTTAGATAACTCACCTTCTCGATAATTGAGGGTTTTGTAAAAATACTCACTCGTTATTAGTTGTAAGACAGCATCGCCTAAAAATTCTAGGCGTTCGTAACTGTCGCCACCATGTTCATTAGCGTAGCTAGTATGGGTTAGAGCCATGTCTAGGAGTTTTTGATTATCGATGGTTATATTATATTTTGCTAAAAAATTCATTTTTTCACCAGCTTCTATTAACTTAAGATAATTATAACAAAAAGAGAAAAAAAAATAAACACTTTGTGCTTATTTTCTGCTGTTTCTAAAAGGCGGAGATTATCTTTTAAATGTGTTTTTAAAATCAGCATAGATGGCGGCTTGTTTGATATCTTCGATAATGCGGTATTTGATAGCATATAATTTGCTGATTATTTGAATTACGAGCTCGATAGTTAGAGGTTTAACTTGGGGACGAGGTTTAGTATCAGGTAAAAGTAATGTTTCTTCGTTTTCAAGAATAGTTAAACCAGAGTTTGTGATAGTATTTTTTAAGTTAGTGAGAAGATTTTTTATTTCTTCTAGACCTAGGTTATATTCCTCAGGTTTTAGAAGAGGATTATTTAAATGGTCGATTAATTCCCTAGTAGTAGTACCAATCAAGCTTAAAGGGGTAATTTTAGAATCGGGTTCTAGGAGAGATAAAGCTTCGTCAATATCTTCAAGAACGTGGCGAATATCGACAGCCTCAGGTAAATTTTTGTTGATATCTATTAAAGTAGTATGCCAATTAGCACGGAGATTTAGTTCGACTGTGGCAAGATTACTCTCAGGATTATTTAAAAGAATTTCTTTATAGTAATTTATTTCATGGTCGATTTTCTTTTTGTAAGGCTCTTGGGCATTTTTTGTGAAGTAAGATATCGCTTCATAAATAGCTTTGATATCGCAGGATAATTCAGAGTCTTTTTCACCACGAAAAGTACTCTCGATTAGTTCATAGCGTTTAGTCTCTTGATAAAGATTAGATATTGCAGCTTCGAGTCTAGTTTGATAGTTTAATTCTGCAGGATATTTTTCTAGTTTAGCAATGCTTAATGTAAGTTCTTTTTTTGTATCGCTTAAAATATTTTGGAGTTTGGTTAAGATGGTGTTATTAGAATAATCTTGAGCGATATTACAGATGGTAATAATAGTATTAACAAGGGCCGAATATTCAATCTTAGGTGTTGTTTCATGGGTGATGATAAATTCATAATTAGTTATAGCATTTATTAAAGAAGTGTATGTGTGCCAGGTTTTAAGGCGAATAACCATATTTTTTAAATAACTTAGAAAACGATTGCGAATAATACGAGGGTCTTCTTCACTCAGAGTCAGAGAGATACTCTCGTTAAAGCTTAAGCTAGGTTTGATGGAGGTGATAGCACTTTGATAAGTGGCAATACTATGCTCGATTTCGGCGATTAAAGAAGGTATTTTGGGATAATCATATTTTTGAGCAGTATCAAAGATAATTGTAATTATTTGTTTTAACTCGATATCTAAATATGTATTATTTAAGATTTCGGTAAGATGATCAGGAATAGTTTTGTCTAGAGATGTAGACTTTTCCGGCGTTTTAGTTTGACTTGGAAGCGATAAGTTTTGTTTAACAGGAGTTGGGTTAGGAGCCTCAACTTTGATAATATCTGGGACATTAGTATTAGCAAATATTTTAGCGATGCATCTTTGTTCAATTAGAGTTAGTTTGTTGTCTAGAATGGTAATACTGGTTAGATTATCAAACCAACTAAGAGTGTTGGGCATATTTTTTAGTTGGCGTAAAATATGAGTGACATGACCACTATTATGGATGATTATTTTAGTTATAGGGTTGCTTTCAAAAGATAGTGGAGCAATAACTTCAATGGTATCATAGAGTTCTAAAGTGGAAATGTTATTACTATAAAAAGCACTGTTTTCAATAACTTTTAGAGTTTTAGGAAGAGTTAGACTTGTGATGTTACAACCAAGACAGGCGTTCTTAGCAATGGTGGTTATCCCCTCTTCTAAGATGAGATTGGTAATAGGTTTAAAAGTTAGAGATAAGGCCGGGATATTCTTACAAGTACCAGGAATTACAAGTTTCGTAATAGTTAGGTCTTTTAAGGCATCCCCATTAATGGCTGTGATGCCATTTGGAATAACAATTTCACTAGCAGAACCAAAGTAGGCTTTTAACTCGCCCTCTTCAATTAGCCATTCATTATTTTTTAAGTTCATATTTCTCACCTCTTTTTTATTTAGTATTTTTAACCTCGGATAGTTCTTGCTTAAATGCTATTATTTGTTCGAGTTTAAATTTTAAACGGTATAGTTCTTTTAAAATTAGAATAATCATTTCTAAGTTGGGGTCATTTAAGATGATTCTTTCTTCATGATTTAGAGAAGATTTATGGCTATTTAAATTGTTTTCAGGATTTTTTCTGGTTAAAATGTTTTGGTGCCATATTAAGAGATTTTCAAGTTTTAAGAGATTTTTAAGTTTAGTTGTTATTTCATTTCTAATATCAGATGGAATATATTCATTTTTAGCAAGCTCTTGTAAATCTTTGATAATATCAATTAGGATACCAGAGTTTGGAATATTTTGGTTAAGATAATTTTGAGCATTAGATATTTCATTTAAAGTAGTCTTAAAGCCAGTATAAATAACGACATATTTATTTAATGCGGTTATTAGGGGTTGTAATTCTTCCTTTAGATTTGATTCAACAGAAGCAATTTCGATGTTTTTCGAGTCAAAAAGAAGTTGTTCATATTTATTTAGAATTATGGATATCTCGTCGTGATATAATTTTTGGTTTTTGGGGTCTAGTTCGGCAAGTATTTCTAAAATTAGTTTAATTAGCCTAGAGGTTTCATGGGAAGAATTTCCAGAAGTAAATTCTTTAATTTTAATTAGATGTTTTGATTTTTCATAAAGGCAGTCTACCTCGTATAAAAAATCTTGCTCAATGTCTTTTGTGAGTGATAGTTTTATTTCACTGTTAAAAGCCGTTATTAGGATATAGCTAGATATTTCTTTTTTAGTGGAATTTAGTAATTCTTTGAGACTATTTAGAAGAGAGGAATTTTTATATTTATTGGATGTGGCAATAATAAATTTGATTTTGTCAGAGGATAGGTCTTCTTCATTAAAATCTTTAGTTTCAAAATAATTTTCGTAGGTAAGGATTTTATTTAAGAGACTTTGATACTTAGTATTGGTTTTTAATTTATTTATTATAGTTTCTAAGTTTGTTATGAGATTAGCTTTTAAGATTTTGGGGCTATTATGACCGAGACTTAGAGTAATAGCGCTATCTTCAAGAGTCGGTTTAGTATCAATTTTATTTAACTCTTCTTCATATTCGTTAAATAGAGTGGCAACAAGATTTTCGATGGCTGTTCTTTCTTCATAATTTAGAGTGCTGATAATGGTAAATATTTGGGATTTTAGAAGATTTAGTTCATCATTTTGTGGTACATCATCAATTAAGGTTGTTGGATCAAAAGAAGAATCTTCGATAATAGGAATATTCCACCCCTCTAATATTTTGGTTATTTTTCTTTTTTCAAAGAAAGTTAACTTGGGACCAAAAATGGTAATCTTTAACTCACGATTGCCGAAAACATTAGTTTTTGTAAGTAATTCGTTGATAAAGGCTGGGACTAGATGATTAATATTATGAATATATATTTCGGTAATAGAGTTAGGAAGAGCACTATGTAGCAATCTAGTATTGGCGCCAATAATTATTCTTTTTAGAGGATTGCCAGAAAAAGCGTATCCCCCTATTTCTAAGACACTATCAGGAATATAGATACTAGATATATTGTTATTTGAAAAGGCACTATCACTGATAACTTTTAATGTAGATGGTAAATTTACTTGAACTAATTTGTTACTAGAAAAAGCGTCACTATAAAGCCATTCTAGACCAGTTGGAAGGTTTAGAGTAGTTAAATTATTAAGACTACAAGCATTATTATATATAGTTTTGAGACTGGTTGGGAAAACAATGCTATCTAATTTTTTATTTTCTAAAGCATTCATATGAAGTTCCTCTACTCCTTCGGGAATAGTAATATCTTTTTTAGGGCCAGAGTATTTTTTTAAAGCATTTGATACTATGAGCCATTCAGTATTATTTAAATTCATGATTTTTTACCTCCTTTTTTATCTTTTACGAGCAATGTTTATTTCTTCTTTCATTCTGATTATTTCTTCAAGACTAGTTTTAAG
>CANOGG010000034.1 GCA_947565485.1 uncultured Mycoplasma sp.
TGTTAAGAGGTGTGCGCACTGATTCGGAGAAGGTTTTACCCGATGTACCGATATGCGATACCTCTTTTAAATTTGTTATATCATATAACATTTTTTTATTGCCATTTTTTCCTATATTTATCAATCCTTCAAAAACTTTATCACCTACTTTAAATTTAGTTTGATAGTAATCCCAACCATCTCTTGCAAATATGTGTCTGCCATCATCAGCTTTACTATATTTGTATTTTGAAACTTTTAGTAAATTATCTAATTCAGTAGATGCTTTCATTTTCGAGTCTTTTATATAGTATGGTAAAGGAGTGCGTGGATAAGCATATTCTTTAGCTGTTCTTGATGTAACATTAATATTTTCTTTATTGTAATCTATTCCATCGGTCTTAAAATTATCTAATATGTATTGTTTTGCAATTTTACTATAGTCTTTGGGTTTAACATTATCAAATATATTTTGGTCTGTATCTACATTTACATATTTGTTACCATGACTATCTTGTTGAATGCTGAAAGCGTTTTTACTTATATCATTATTTTGAGTTCGATAAGCATTCTCCCATTTAGCTTTTAAATCTTTTATAAATAAAGCCTCATGTGAATTACCTGTTATTTTATTGGCTAATGATATTATAGAGTTGTATATTCTTTTAAAAATATTAGGCTTTTCCATTGATAAATTATTTATAAATTCTTGATTACCAAATAACTGTCCTGATATATCAGCGACTACTTCACTTGACACATCATTAGTTCCATAAGTTTGTTTTAAACTTTCTAGTGTTTACTTGCATAATCTAAAACTAATTGTCTCATACTATCTGTTTCTATCGCGTGTGTTACTTCATGCATTAATAAAAACTCTCCTGAACGAGAAGAGTTTGGGTTTAATCTTACTTCTGTTTCACCATTAGTAAGGGTTTTAATCTGAGCATTAACAGTATTACCGTTTTGGTTAACTATGCTATTATCAAATATAACATTGTAATTTTTATCAGAAATTACTTTTTCAACTGTATTAATAAAGTTATGGGCTTGTTCTGTATTATTGAAGTATTTACTAGCTGATTGTCTTAGATTGTTTATTTTAGTATTATCAGAAGTTTCGTAGATATATACGTTAGAATTATTATCTTGAGAATACTTTGATATTCCAGGTAAGTTTATATCTTGAGTTACTTGGTTATTTAAACCTGGTAAATTGACTTTCGAATTATTTTCTCCTATTTTACTGCTAACTGCATTATTAACCAAAGATTCAGCAAAGTTATTTTGAGTTTGATTATTTATATTATTTAATATATCTTTATTAGTTGGTTCTACATAATTTTTATTTTTTATCCAATTGGGTAGATTTGATATACCTGAGGTTAGCGCTCCTGATAAACCTGCAATTAGATTTTCTTCACTAAATAATTTTACTTTATTTTTTTCTCCTAGGGTAAGATTACGTACAAAAGGGTCTAATACTTCTTGCAGATACTCTTCTGTAAATTCACTTCCCATATCAGCTAAAACATCTCTTGTAGCTTTGTTAGACATTACTTTTGATAAAGACTTACTAATAACATTACTTAAGCCTGACTTCCCAACAATTTGAGACATACCACCTAATAATTTTCCTAGTCCTAACTCTAGAGAAGTATTTGCCATTGCATATTTATTAGCTTGGTCTTCTGTATAGCCTTCTTGAAGACTTGAATTAAAGGCTTGATTATATGTTCCTGTTCCCAAGATGGTTTTACCTATAATAGGGTTTATAGCACTTCCTACCATTGATGGTAACATATTACCTAAAGAATAAGTTGCACTTCCATATAATTTTCCCCATAAATTATCTGCTTCACTCAGAAATTTTTGAGCTTTTAACCCTGATTTTGTATTGAGGCTTACTTCGTTACCATTTGCTAAACGATACTTAGTTCCATCTTGATTAAATGTTTTATCTAAGCTTTCTGATAAACCTCCTAATATTGGAGCAAATATTTTATCACCAGCAGTGCTTTCTTGCGAAAAAACATCTCTTTGATTTTGTACTTCTTTTAACAATGGTAAAGCATTATAAGAATAATCTTCATATTGTTTATAATCTTCACTATTTTTTATTTGTTTATCAAATATTTCTTTACTAGCGTTATACTTAATATCACTTTTTTTGGCAGTTTCAGAAATTGTTTCTCTACCTTTTAAGCCAGTATTATAATTGGCTCGAGGATTAGATATAGTATTTAATTCTTGTTGGCGATACATAGGCATATTTGGAGCTAAATTTTGAGAATTTTTATTATATAAAATACCATTGATTTCGTTTGCTTGGGTAATTCTATTTTTGTAGTAATCTTTATTTTTAGTAGCTTCTTCGATAGCGTTGCTTATTTCTTTAGTTGTAAAACTAGACATACTATTTAAAGCACTATCTAAAGTATTATATTTTTGTTTGGAAACTTCAAGTGCTGATGGACGAGTATTCTCTTTTAACACTTGTTTTGTAAATTCACTTTGATATGGTTGTTTTTTCTTTTTTTCTTTTTCTAACACTCTGTTTGTGAAATCGCTTGAATATGCCATTTTATCACCTCAATTCTATAATTTATATTTTTCTGCTAGTGACATAAATTCTGTTCTATTTATTTGTCCTTTTTCATAGGCGCTTTGGAGTGCATTTTGTTTATTCTTAGATGTTTTCATTTTGTTTAATACTTGGCTAACATTGTTTATATTTTCTGCTCGTGGTGCAGAATTTTTTGCCGCATTAGATGCAGCTTGCCCTATTTTAACGAAAATATTATCAGATTCGTTTTTTGGTACTTCATTATTGGTTGATGTAACTTGTGGTTCACTAGTATTAGTTATACTGTATCCTCCGCTTTTACTACTGCCTCCACTTCCTCCACCACTTGACCTTCTAGAATTTGCTAAACTAAGAGCGTATTCTTTCTCCCAATTAGCTTGGGCTTGTTTAGCTTGTTCTTTTTGAAAGGCTAAATTTAACTCATATTGTCTAATAGCCTCGGCTCGTTCTTTTTCAGCTTGGATATTATTATAAACAGTGTTATATCTGTTAAAGTAATCACCACTGATACTTTGATTGTTAGATAATTGAGCTTGGCTAAGAGAACTTTTATTATTGAAATAGCTGGTAGCATAGTCTACTTGCATTTTTAGTTTAGTAAGAGCGTTCTCTGCTTTTTTAACATCATTATTAAGACGCGCTTGATTAATATCATTATCGTATTGTCTAAGAGCATCTTGCATTACCTTATTAGCTGTTGCTAACCTATTTTGATAAGTATTATAACCACCTAGCTTGGCTGTTTCTGAGACGCCACTATTAAGTAGACCACGACTGGCAAATTGCTCTGCTTGCAAGCCATATGGGTTAGTATAGGCAACGAAGTCATTCTTAGCTTTTTTACTTTCTGTATCTTTATTTTGCCTGGCAATTTCCTTTTGTTGTTCTATTAAACCAGTATTAAATTCTAATTGTTTATCAAGGTTAGCATTTTGGGTCGTTTCCCAAGTATTAGCGTAATTATTTTGTTGATTATAAAGGCGTTCATTATCTTGTAATAGGCCACTATATACCCTGTTACTTTCTGCTAGTGCATTTTGCTTCTCTACATCTATTTTAGCTAATCTTTCATCATCCATTTTGATACTTCCTTTCTATTTTTTTATATATCCAGCGACAAAACCTTGGAGTGTACAAGAAAAAATTCCAAATGGCTTATTGGAACTAAATTTCAATTGAATATCTTTAAATTTTTTGTCTTTAATACGATAAGGCGCATATCCTTTATTATCGGATAGAACCGATTTTTCTTTAATCTTGCCATCAACTATGGTATCTATTTTAATATTATCATTATTCATAAGTTTTAAATCAGCGACGTTTCCTCTTTTATTAGTAGTTTTAGTATAACTTGGATAGCCAAAATCATCTTTTGGAGTAGTCCAGCAAGAATTAATACCTAAGTTATTGTCTGTATCACCTTCTAATATATAAAGTTCTCCCGAATCGTTTCCTAAATAAAGATTTTGACGATATTCTTTGATATAACTAATATTAAAAGGTAATTCCCAATAATACCATTCGTATTGGATAACATTACTACTATCTAAGTATTTTTGTCTGCTATCCGCTAGATATATATGTGAATCGATTAAACACATTAGATAACCTTTAAATTCTGCTAATTTAACATTTTGATATTTATTTTCAAATATCATTTTACTATCTACTAAACTAGAACGATGCTGGAGGATTTGTTCACTATATAAAGAACTATTAGAAATACCCTCTAAACCCTTATTTGAAAAGAATACTATATCATCATTGAAGTTTATACCAGTAGACATACAACCGAGGCTTATAGAACCATTTGTACTAGGATATATTTTGTTATATTCTGTATCAAGGGTTGGAGTTAAATAATAGACACTACTAGAATTTTGATTGATTTCTTTTAAGACCCAAATAACATTGTTACCTGGTATTATAGCTTTTATTTGAGCTAAGTCTAAGCCACACTCATAATATGCAGTATCTCTAACATATCTTGGGTCATTTAATTCACAATGGAATATGGTATTAGGATAATCAGGATTACCGCTAAAAAAAATACGATTATCAAATTCACATAAAAGAGTACAATTTAATATTCTGTTTAAGTGAGTTTCATTGGTCTTGCTATAAGTTATTATTACTTCGCTATCTTTTGCAGGAATTGAGTTAAAAGTTACAGTTCCAGTTTCTCTATTTACACTAAAATCTTCATCTTCTGCCAGCTCTTCATTATCGATAGTTGCTTTTACAGAATATTTCACTTTATCATCTAATTCTTGAGCATCTAATTTAAAATCTTTACTTTTACCATCGCCGAAAAAAGCATTTTTCCTAAGAGATGTTAAACAATTTACTGGTTGATATACTAAGTCGATGTCGGTATCTTCATCAATACTTGTAGAACCATCAGGATTTTTATAATATGAAGTCATAGGTATTGTTCCAACAACTTTTTTGATTGTTTTGCCATCATATTCTAAATAATTTATACCGTCCATGATAAATAAAATATTTTCATAAACAAAACTACGGCTTTCAGCAACATTCATTTCACTATATAGTTCTGTTAAATTTGCTGGCTTATTAGGAAAATTATTCCATTTTATTAACTTAGTACCAATATGTAACAAAACATGTTTTATATTATTATTGTTAAAGAAGAATAAACCTAGAATTTTACTAGAAAAAGTGTTTAATAAAGTCATACCTGGTCTTGTTTCTACACACTCACTTTCTTCATAGTTCTTCCACATATTTATGGCATCTGGACTACGTGATAATATAACATCATTTCCTGAGAAATCAACACCTCTAAAGCCACCATATTTGCGAGTTATTAAGTCGCTTATGCTAGACATCTATACCACCTGTTACTTTAGCTATACCACTCATTTTCCTTGGGTCTATTGTATTTTTTAATTCACGATATTTCTCGTCAAAATATCGACCATAATTGCTTATCATATCCATTTTTAACAAGTCTCAGGCAATACCATAAGGCATAATTTCTAATAAGTCTGTATCCAATTCAAACTCATAGTCTTCATCTTCGGCTAGTCTATTTTTCTCTTTTTCTTCGTTGGTTTCACCTTCAAAATTTATTTCAACTAAAGTTGGATATTTATAATAGTAAATATTAAATGTTCCAGTGTAAGTGTCCGGTAATATAAGTGTATCGTCGTTAGGCATCTTATAATCTACATCTTCATCTAAATTAATTAATTTTATTTGATAGCATTCTTCTAAGGTTTCTTTTAAATTAATGGTTCTTGAGTCTTTTTCGCCGATTGTTATTTCTTGAGATGCATTTATTTTACGATACTTCATTAAATCTAATTGTATAGAGTTAACAACACCATTTATTTTGTATAAAACATCTGTATCTTCTGCTAAATCAGCTTTTTCTGGATAATATTCTTCTATTAGACTAAACGTCTTTATTTTCATTTCTTTTAGGGTCATTATACACCTCATCGTAAGCATTCTTCATTGCTTTTAAATCACTTTCGATTTCGTCTAAAGTCGCCATTTGGTAACTAGGAATAATATAGCCTTGTTGTTCATCCCAAATTAGAATTAAACCTGTTACTAATTTTTGAATTATAGTGCTTGTTTCTTCCATTTTAACAACTTTTTCAACGCCATCAACTAAAAGTTTAATTTCTTTTTTATCATGTATCTCTGTTTTTAGTTCTAATTTATTTAGAGTTTGATGGACTTTTTTATCTTCGGTCCATTCATCAAATTTTAAAGCCTTATTAACCTTTCGGCCAAAGTATTGTTTTAAATTAGGTTTTAATGCATAAAATTCCATTTTCTTTTCCATAATATTTCTTCCTTTCTGTGGTCATGTTCGCTAGAATTGCACTAGCATAATACTTTTAACATGATTAAAAAAAGAGATTGCTCTCTTTTATAGGCTTGTTTTAATACATACTACTTGTTCTGGGTTAACTAAAATACCACCAAAGACATAAAGACCTTTTTGAGCTGTCTCGAATCCATCTTGAACTTCATAGTTCTTAACTTCTTCTAACTGTTCAGCAAAGGCAACAGCCTTTTTAGTTCTTAGGAAGTTTAATACTTTTCCGTATTTTGTTATTTCGTAATAAGTGCTTAGTGATGCTTTAACTGGTTCATCAACTTCAGTATAAGTTTCACTTCCAGAAGCACCACTTTTGGTGTAGTAAGTTTTAGCCTCGTCAATTTCTGTATCTTTAGTTACTCCATATGCAGGTTCTAATTTTGGTAAAAGATTTTCAATAGTTACCATGGCATTTGAATATTTACCAACGATACCTTTTTTAGCCATCTCAACGTTGTTAGTGTATAACTCGGTTAAACTCATACGAATTTTACTAAAGAAACTAGGTTCTGTTTCTAAATATAGAGGTGTTTTTTGAGTGACATTGTTACGATATAAAACAACTAAGCCATCCTCTACCTTTTCAATAGCGTTAGACTTTGTAACACTTGTACCGTCGATTACTTCAACTTTGCCTTCATCTACGCCGTCAGCGACTAATTTAGCTACGTATTTATCGCCCTCTTGAGTAAGTGCAATAGAGTTTTCTTCGCAAATAGCTTCTAAAGCGCCTGGTACTGTTTGAACTTTATCAACATGGTCTAAACCAACATTAAAATAATACATTTCGGTTAGTTCAAACTCTTGTTTTCCAGCTTTTGCAGCATCCCTTTTAATTGGTTTACCTGGAGTATACTTTCTAATAGTAGAAGCTCCGGCATTTAGAATTATAACCTTTCTAGCATTTTTGGTATCACGTTCATATTTAAAATCGCTATGGCTACGTAATGAAGTGATTGTTTTTAGAGCACGTTCGTACCCCTGATGCCATATAGTTTGCATGGCTGCATTCATAAATTATCATTCCTTCCATTTTTTATTTCCACTTTCTTTGTGATGCTCGAACTTTTTCCCATACGCCTGGCTTATTCCAGTCTTCTGAGGTAAGTTTCATAACATCTTCTGGAGTGTAGGTCTCCTTTTCTGTGTTATTCTTTGTATTAGTATCTTTCATACTTCCCATAGGTTTAATATCCTCTTTTGGAGAATTGCTTTTTTGATATAATTCAAAGATAGTTTTTATAGGAGTGTTTGGATTAAATTGGGCTTTAAAAGACTTAAATTTTTCGTCTTTTAAGAGATTAGCATCCACTCCCAATTGTTGGAGTTCAGTTTTTTCTTTTCTCTCAGTTAGTTCTTGAGCTAAAGAATTGAATATAACTTTCTCTCTCTCGTTTAAATTCTCATAGCCTTTATTCGCTAAACGATTTGCCTCTGATACCATTGCATCGTCACCTTCAGCAATTATATCTTCAACATCACTTTTAGCTAAAGCCTCAATCTCTCTAGAACTTAAACCAGGTTCATAACGACTTGGTAACTTAACACCTTCATTCTCGTAATACTCCCTAAGTTTGGCATTTACATCTTCGCCGTCAGCAACTTGTAGGGTACTTCTAAGAACATTTTCTGTGTCCTTATATTTAGATAGTTCTTTTTGATATTCTCTATCTTTCCTATTAAGTCGCGGTTTAATAATGTTCTCAAACTCTTCTTGATATTCTGGGTTTTCTTTTAAAAGTTCTTTGAGTGTTTTTTTAACTTCTTCTTTTTCTGGTTCTTGAGGTTGTTCTTCTTCGACTCCCTCAGTATCAGTGGTATCAGTTAATTCTATACCTTCCTCAGTTTCTTCTACTGTTTGAGTATCAGTGTTTTCAGTTTCGTTAGTAGTCTCTAACACTTCATTTTCTTCCATATTTATCTCCCATTTAAAGTCTGTCGACTATATATTCCATACATTTTTGGTAAGGCCGATATGTTAGGCCAAAACAAAAACAACTACATTTGTGTTGTTTCATTGATAAATTGATTGCCTTCCATAGCTATTTGTTCAATATCATTAGCATTGGATAATTGCATTTGAGATTGTTGTTTGATAAGTTCAGCTTGCCTTTCTAATTCATCAATTGCTTTGCTTCGTTCTTTTCTTCGTTTTAATAATTCTAGTAGTTTGGACTTTGGCATAGTTGAAAACTCATCTAATAAACTAACATAATCCTCTAATAGCTGTTGATTTTCTGGTAAGAATAAATTTGATTTGGCAAGATTTTCTAAAGATACCTCTTGAGCATATTTATCATAAGCACTTTTTGGAGTAATATCTATTTTTATACTTAATTGGAGGGCTTCTAAAACACTCTTTGGTATTACTTCGACTTTTTCTGTTACCTCGCCACTAATCGCATCATTTATCTCATCAACCACTACTAATTAATAAGAATAAGTCTTTAGCATATAAAATATTATTAATTAATTTAATAAATATTTAACATTTAATTCTATAAAAAT
>CANOGG010000035.1 GCA_947565485.1 uncultured Mycoplasma sp.
GTATTAATATGTTTCTGTACCGAATCCATATCAATATTTTTAACAATATCTGTTATATTATTTAAATTATTTGGTACCTCTGGCTTATTAAAATAAGTTTTCCAAGCTCTTTCCTCTTCTCCATAAATATCATAAATTTCATAAAGTTTCTGCCATGAAGCCTCCCCACTTTTAATACTACTTAATAATTCTGGATGTCTCCTCGCAAACTCTTTAAATTCTTCTTTTTTACCCATAATATTATCTCACCCCTAAATTATATGTCTCTTACTTTTATTTTATTTAACTCTACAATTATTGGAGTAACTAATGCTAAAATTATTCTAGAAAGAAGTTAAAAATTATGAACATTGATAAAAATACACTACATTTATCAATGATTACTTAATTTTCCTATATAAAAACCTCGTTTCAATGTCCAAGAAACGGGTTCATATCACTAAAGGTATTTTTTTCTATAACTTAAAATCTTCTAAAAAATCACTCATCGATAAAGCTTTAGGTTCCTCTTGCTCACCACTAGCATCCTCTTCTTCACTAGATTGAACTTCTTTTCCCTTATCCTCTAGTTTCTCTAATTCTGTAAACTTTACTGCCAAATCAAGTTTATACTTTCCAATATTAGACCCAGTCGATGCTAAATCCATAATCGCAATATCCACATTCTTCATCACTTTTATCTCACTATCAACTTTCGTTAAAATCATATCCCGCGCCATACTTATAAAAGCATTTAATATTTTATAAGTAACCGTCTTCGTTTTCTTTATTAAAGAACTTCCTCTTCGAGCCCTCGTATGACTCTCCAAGTCACTTACTCTAATTCTCTTCGCTGTCTTATTATCTGTAAACACTGTCACATACTCTGCATCAGAACCAAAACTAGAAATACTAACCACTCTATCTTCTTTAAGAATTATTCCTTTAACTCCTCCGGCTTTTGTTCCTACCACTGGTATTTCACTCGACTTATACTTAATATAATTACCATTCTCTGTTACCAATAACACATCGTCCAACTCATTTACAACATTTATTACTTCATCATCATCTTTTAACTTCATCGCAACCATTGGTTTACTACATCTTTGAACCTCAAAATCTTCCATCCGACATCTCTTAACCATTCCCTCACAGGTTGCCAAAATTAACGTGTCTCTTTTCTTATACATAAATGATGCAACTACTCTTTCATTATCATTAAGCATAATAATATTATTTATATGTTTACCTAAATCTTTCCACTTCATATCTGGTACTTTATACACCGGAATAAACAAATAATTACCCAAATTAGTAAATATCATAATCGTATCTAGTGTTGTACATTCATATAGCCCCGTTACAAAATCTCCTGGCTTAAGCGTCGTCTCATCCGTACTCGCCGCATAGGACTTACTACTAACTCTCTTAATATATCCCTCATTCGTAACTACAACCACCACATTCTCTTTAGGTATCATTTCTGTCCTTCTTGGTCCTGCATATTCTTTCTTTATCAATTTAAGTTCTTTTTTCATCACATACTTAAGAACCTCTTCATCACTCAAAATAGCCTTCAACCCCTCAATTAGCTTCTGCAACTTCTCCATTCTCTCTTCCAGTTCAATAATATCAGTATTAGTTAAACGATATAATTGTAATGTTACAATAGCTTCCGCTTGTTCCATTGTAAAACCAAATTCTTTCACTAAATTATCTTTCGCATCACTCTTATTTTTACTAGCTCTAATTACTCTAATTACTTCATCTAATATCGAAATACACTTAATCAAACCTTGAACAATGTGCATATCTTTCTCATTTTTCGCCAAATCAAACTTTGTTCTCTCTAGTATTACTTCTCTTTGATGATTAATATACGCATCAAGTATCTCTAAAATCCCCAAAGTTCTTGGCACTCTATTAACTATCGCGACCATATTATAATTATAAGATATCTGTAAATCAGTATTCTTAAACAAATAATTTAAAATAAGTTGTGAGTTCGCATTAGCTTTCAAATCAATTACAATTCTAAGCCCTTCTCTATCCGACTCATCCCGAACTTCCGCCATTCCCTCTATCTTTTTATCAATCCTAAAACTATCAATCTTATTAACCAGCATCGCTTTATTTACATCATAAGGAATCTCACTTATAACTATTTTCTCTTTCCCTTTTTCTTTTAAAATCTCATATTTACATCTAACGACTACTCTACCCTTACCAGTTTTAAAAGCCTCCTGTATCCCAAATGTTCCATAAGCTATTCCCCCCGTTGGAAAATCAGGCCCTTTAACAATCTCTAAAATCGTCTCTAATTTACAATTAGGCGAGTCTATCCTCTTAATTGTCGCATCTATTATCTCACCTAAATTATGCGGTGGAATATTTGTCGCATATCCTGCACTTATTCCCATCGCCCCATTTACGAGTAAATTCGGAAATTTCGCCGGCAATACTGTTGGTTCCAGTAATCTATCATCAAAATTTGGTGCAAACTTAACTGTATTCTTATCTAAGTCTCCGAGTAACTCTTCACTTATTTTCGCGAGTCTTGCCTCTGTATACCGATAAGCTGCCGCTGGATCTCCATCCATTGACCCATTATTACCTTTCATATCTATTAATATCGCTGATTGTTTCCACCACTGACTCATTCTAACCATCGCATCATAAACTGATGAGTCACCATGAGGATGATACTTACCTAAAACATCACCAACTGTCGCCGCACACTTAACATACTTTTTATCATAAGTATATCCTGCTTTGTGCATGGCAAATAAAATCCGCCTTTGTACAGGTTTTAGACCGTCTCTAACATCGGGTATTGCTCTATCTTGAATTATCTCTTTCGCATAAGCTCCAAATCTAAGCCCCATAATTTCTTCTAGTGCATAATCTTCAATTCTTTTTAATATATCTTGCATTTTTACTCACCTTATCCCATTTTACCATAAAAAAAAGCATAAAGAAACAAAACTTCTGCCATTTTTCCATAAAATATTTAAATATAAATTAATAATAAACAATAAAAGCAACAATAACTCCTAAAATCAAAATAATCGCAGGCACTAATACATACCACATATTTAAACTTCCTCTTCTTATTCCCCCATTAGTCATTTCCTCTTGCGAATTGTTCGTTGCTTGAATATTTACATTTTCTCTTTTCCAAATTCCCATAAATTCTTCATAACTAAAATCTCCATCATCTAACCAAATTTTTTTAAATTTAACTTTTCTAAAATCTAAACATAATAAGTCTTTTATAATTAAACTATCTAAAACTAAATTTCCCTCAATTGTTTCTGGTAATACTAAGCCTTCCACACTTCTTAAACTACTTAAATATAAACTTTCGCCGATTCTTTTAGGTAAAACTAAACCTTCTACATTTATTAAATTTTCTAAAACTAAATTTCCTCCTATATTTTCTGGCATCACTAAACCTTTCGCACTTCTTAAACCACCTAAATATATATCTCCTCCGACACTTTTAGATAAAACCAAATCTTCAACATTCCATAAACGACCTAAATATAAATTTCCTCCTATATTTTTTGGTAACGTTAAATCTTTTGCATTTATTAAACCACTTAAATCCAAATAACCACTAACATACTGTGGCACCTCATTTTCATCTTTCGAGTAATATACATAAAAATCTCCTCCTATATAAGAATCCCCACCACATACTTGTTCAATCGCCGTATTTAAAGAACCTGCTGTACACCATCCTGTATTATATCCTTGTAAACTATTATAAAGTCTTTCTGCTTCACTTTCACTTCCACCATTATACTTAACCCATTTCCCTTCTACGCCATTAGTTTTTATTGCTTTAACTTTAAGAAGTAATGTCCCATATATTTTGGCAAATGATTCACTATCGACTAACTTTTTTATCTCTTCATCAAGAAATTCTTGCTTATTAAATCTTTGCTCCAAATATGTAACACACTTACCCAATACTTCCGAATTTATCTCCACAAAAGGGTTAACTGTCCTCTCGTCCCTCTTTAAATATCCATCTTTATTTTCATTTAATGTTCCAATATTAAGCATCCCTTGAAATGCCCAAACTTTCGCTCACATCGGTAAATAATTAGCATCTGGACTAAATAAATAATTAAGCCAAGCATCAAGTGACGACTTTTGTGCCTGATATATTGTTTGAAAATGATTGTTCCTAAAAGACTCATCACGAATATCCTTAGGACTAACTAAATTTAAATGACCATGTCCTTCTTCTAAGTACCTCTCTTCTAATTTGTGCCAATAATTATCATCTATATTTTCCATCTTAATTAAATACTTCTCATAATATAATTCTTTTAATAAATCTAATTTGTCATTCTGATAAGCCTTAGTCTGCACTCTATCTAACTTCTCTAAATAATTATTTACTATCTTTCCCTTAGAGAGTTTCACAGACTCGCCATTTATTTTATAAGTCCCAGGTACTTTCTTAATTACTTCATTTCGATATAAAATATTATAAAGTAACCCCAAAAACCGATTATAATCATTATTATTTTGATAACTCATGTCTATCACCTACTATAAAATAATATCACATTTTATTCATTTCTAAAATAAAAAAAGAATTACTTTTTAAGTATTCTAAGTGAATTTAGAATCGTTATCAAAGTAACTCCTGTATCGGCAAACACAGCCCACGCCATATTAGCATATCCTAGTGTTGCCAAAACTAAAATCGTCATCTTAACCCCAAAAGCAAATATCAAATTCATCATAATAATTTTCTCTAATCTAAAAGCAATATTAATAACCCTCACAATTCCCTCTAGATTATCATTCATAAGCACTATATCACTAGCTTCTATCGCAGTATTACTTCCCATATCCCCCATCGAAATACCAACATCAGCCAGCGTTAAAACCGGTGTATCATTAATACCATCTCCTACAAATATCACTTTCTGTGAGGTTTTAATCTCTTCTAATTTTTCATACTTTCCATCTGGCAAT
Source organism: uncultured Mycoplasma sp. (assembly GCA_947565485.1). Taxonomy (GTDB): domain Bacteria; phylum Bacillota_I; class Bacilli_A; order RF39; family UBA660; genus Caccenecus. Next base: position 4,981 of record CANOGG010000035.1, read on the forward strand.
AACTCGGCATAATACTCATCAATTCCACATTTATCCGCGACTATTTTCGCCAGTGTTGCATTATCACCGGTAAGCATCATCGTCTTAAACCCTTTCTTTTTTAGTATCGCAATAACTTCTTTCGCATTCTCTTTTATATTATCCAGAAACTCTAAACTAGCCACAACCTCATCATTAATTGCAAGATATACCCTAGCATCACCTGGCCCCTTTACAAATGCTTTTGACCCCACTTTAATTCTTTTTTTATCCCAAGTATAACTTATTCCCTGACCCTCAATTTCTTTAAAATCCTTTACTTTAGATGTATCTTTACTAAAATTTCCATAATTTAAAATCACTCTTGCCAGTGGATGGTTCGAAAAAACTTCTCCAGCTTGAATTATCTTTATTACTTCTTCTTCCGTATACTTCTTATCATAAATATTAACTTTACTTATACTAAATGACCCCTTAGTAAGTGTTCCTGTCTTATCAAAAACAATCGTTTTACACTTCGTTAAAGCATCCAAAAAATTACTTCCCTTAACTAAGACTTTTGCTAGACTTGCCGCACCAATTCCTGCAAAATAACTAAGAGGTACTGAAATTGCAATCGCACATGGACAACTAATAACAAGAAACGTCAAAGCCCGATATAAACTATCACTATAAGTTACACTACTAATAACTGGCAAAAAAGTCCCAATAATCGCTGCAATTATTAATACAAGTGGTGTATAAACCTGCGCTATCTTTGACACCTTTGTCTCCAGTTTCGCCTTATTATTCGACGCATTCATTGTTAACATAAATATCTTATATGCTGTACTCTCATAATAAGTATTTGTTGCGCGAACTAAAATTACATCACCTAAATTAATTGACCCTGATAACACTTTCGACTTAGGCTCCACCATCACTGGCACTGACTCACCAGTGAGTCTTGATGTATCAAGTTTAGTTTTCCCATTTACTACTTCGCCATCAACCGCGACTACCTCTCCTTTTTTAACAATCAAAATATCTCCCAATTTTATCTCTTCATTACTTAAATTTAATATTTCTTTTCCTCTTCTAACACTCGCTTTGTTAATCTTCAAATCAAGTAAATCCTTAATATCTCTCCTTGCTTTATTTACCGCTCTATCCTCCAAAACCTTTCCTATCACATAAAGGGCTACGACCATTATTCCCTCTAAATGCTCTCCAAGTATATAAGCTCCCCCTGCTGATATCACAATAAGCGTATTCTCATCAATATTATGCGTCTTAACTATTTTTTGTACTGCTCTTATAAATGTCTTATAAAGAAGTAACCCATATACAACCAAAATCAAGACTTCCCTTACAACTCCCTCTGGCACTAAAAAACTAATTGCCAAAACTAAAGATGCCCCTAATAAACGCCATAATTCATAATCTTTTTTTACCACTTCTTCTTCACATCTAATATCTACTCCCGGCTCGACACTTTTAATAATTTTCTGAACATAACTAAATGGCTCATCTAAATCGCTCATAAAATTCACTATAAGTAAACTAAAATTCACTCCTACTTCTTCTAAGTGTTCACATTCTTTTAATTTATTCTCTATTTTCTTCGCACAATTCGGACAATCTAAATTCTCTAAATAATACTTAAAACTCTTCAATATGTTCACGTCCTATCTCAAATAATTTAACCACATGTTCATCTTTCAAACTATAATACACAACCTTACCTTCTTTTCGTGCCTTAACCAGTTTTGCCTGTTTTAAAATTCTTAACTGATGCGATATCGCCGAAGCACTACTATTAGTTATATACGCTATATCTGCTACACACAACTCACTAAGCTTAAGCGCATAGATAATCTTCACTCTCGTACTATCACCAAAAATCTTAAATACCTCCGCAATATCAAATAAAAGCTCATCTCCAAGCATCTTGCTTTTCACTCTATTAGCTAAAGTTTTATGTACCCCACACATACAATTACCGCATTTTGTCATTTACCTTCCCTCCAAACATTTGAATAACTGTTCATATATTCAATTATACGCTAAATAAAAAAAATGTCAACCCTAAAACCCTTAAAAACTTCTATTTAAGACTTTATCATCAAAAGAATTGCTGCCACCAATACAACTCCTAAACTAGCGAGTAAAAAATAAATGAAACTAAAGCCTCTCTTCGCATATTCTTCCGCTATTGTATGTCTAACGACATTATCTTTTCCTACTATTTTCTTATAAGTTTTTATCGCCTCTACTTCTAACTTGCTCAAAACTGGATTACCCTCCAACATCTTCATATAATTTGTATATTGTAAAACAACATTCTCTAAATCTCTTGCTAAATAACTTTGATATTGTACCGCATCCCTCATAAAATCTTCAAACTCTTTTATCTCATCTGTCTCTTCAGACTCATTTTTAATTAAAAAGATATATTTATCAAAACTAATTCCCTCAGAATCTAGAATTTTATCTTTCTTACTCTCTATCTCTAAAATCTTCGCCAAAGATTGAATATTCATCAAATTTAAATTACTTTTTAATTTATCTGTATAAATTTCGGTAAAATCAATCTTATTCAAATCAAAACTTAGTGTTTCTGCCTCTGCTTTAACAAATAAAATATTATCTTGATACGTCAAAAAAGGTCCAATATTAGGATAACTTCCCAGCTCATTTATAATTGCCATATTTTGATTCATAACTTCATTCACAAATAGCCACACTCCTATAATAATCAATTATACCACATAATCCTCGTCTTTTAAACCACTTTCTTAAAAAGAAAAAACTGTACTCCTCATACAGTCTCATATTTTATGCCACCCGATAATCATCTTCCATCGTAAATATAATATTTTCCTCTATCCACTCTTTACGTGGCTCAACTTTATCTCCCATTAACACACTAACGCGTTTCTCCGCCAAAGCTGCATCATAAATATTTACTCTTATTAAACTTCTTGTATCCGGGTTCATTGTCGTATCCCAAAGTTCTTCGGCATTCATCTCGCCTAAACCTTTATTCCGCGAAATATCTGGTTTTCCCGAATTTTCTTCCGTTATCTTAAACCTCTCATCATCGGAATAAGCATAAAAATGTTTCTTCCCATAATCAATCTTATATAATGGTGGCTTAGCTATATAAAGTTTTCCTGCTTCAATAAGAGGCCTCATAAACTTATAAAAGAATGTTAACAACAATATCTGAATATGTGACCCATCGACATCCGCATCGGTCATTATTATTACTTTATCATAATTTGAGTCTTTAACATCAAAATCTTGACCAAGTCCCGCGCCTATTGTATGAATTATTGTATTAATCTCTTCATTTTTCAAAATATCACCCAAATTAGCCTTCTCTGAATTAATAACTTTTCCTCGAAGCGGCAATATCGCTTGAAATTTCCTATTTCTTCCTCCTTTAGCCGAACCTCCTGCACTATCACCCTCGACTAAAAAGAGCTCGTTAATACTTGGATTTTTACTTGTCGCAGGCGCCAGCTTTCCCGATAAATTTTTCTCAATTTTATTTTTGCCTTTACCACTACGGGCTTCCTCACGAGCTTTTCTTGCAGCTTCCCTTGCCATCTTACTCTTACTTGCTTTATCAACAATATTTAAAGCCACTTCTTTATTCTCTTCTAAAAAGAATTTTAAATTCTCATAAGTTATCGTTTCTGTTACACTTCTAGCCTCAGGCGTTCCAAGTTTCCCTTTGGTCTGACCCTCAAACTGTAGTAAAGCCTCAGGTATCTTAAGGTTTATAACCACACTTAAACCCTCTCTAACATCACTACCATCAAAAGTCGCATCTTTCCCCTTAAGTATTCCATTACTCTTCACATAATCATTAAAAGCCTTGGTAATACCTGTTTTAAAACCAACTTCATGACTTCCTCCATCACCAGTCTTAACATTATTTACAAAAGACAATATGTTCTCATTATATGTATCTGTATACTGC
>CANOGG010000036.1 GCA_947565485.1 uncultured Mycoplasma sp.
TTTCTTTTATTGTCGACATCTACTACTAGGACAGGATGAGGGACACAAGCAACAGTTCCAGAATTATTAAACCTTATTTTTAAAGAAAGAACTTGGCCAATTTCAATCATTATTTAAGATATCGATAAAATCTGCACACATGATTTTATAGTTTTCTTTCTCGTTATCAATATCAATTAGTTGGTCTTGTTTAGAATAAAATTTATGTTTCTTTTGCCACTCTTCATCTTGGTGAGATATTTTTATTAGTTCTTCTAAGGGAGCATATTTTAAAATATCAAACATTTTGGTAATATATTCTTTTACAGATGGGCTGGTTATAATATAAGAATTTTTGGCTTGTTTTAAATAATTATAATTATTCATAACGAATTCTATGACTATTCCATTATCAAAAGCATACATATCTTCATTAAATAATTTTTTATCAGTCATAGCAAAATATACCATTTGCATGATGTGTAAATATTTATTAAGTCTTACATTTCCTTCATAGCAATTACGATTATGTAAAGTAATTAGTTTATTTACAAAGATATCGTTATTTTTATCTAAAGATAAAATATATTTGGCAATGTCTTCTACTTTTTCCATTTTAAGTCCTCCTTACTTATAGGTATATAATATCATAGTTCATAAAAACGTTTATGACGATTGGATATTTTCGAGAAATATTGGTGTTCTTTGAAAATGTTTTTTACGACTTAATATTTTTCTTTCTTTGTATATTTTATTTTTATCAATTTGATAATAGGTATCTTTAATTTCATCCTCTTTGATAATTTTTAATATTTTTATTAATGTTTGTAAAGGGTTATTGTTTTTTCCATCAATTTTTATAATTCCATAATGTTCTTTTTTTCTAAAATTACAAAAATCAGAATCAAAAGTTATTATCATTCTTTTCTTTTTTAAAGCATAGTATAAAACCTCATTATCACCAAAACCTTTACAATATTGATTAATATGTTCAACATCATGACCCATTTTTTTTAGCTCTTTGATATATGAAACAGGTACATTTTCATCTAAGAGTAGTTTCATTTTTTAAATTTTTCTAAACGGAGTGGTTTTTATCGCGAAAAGAAGGGCCATTTTTATAGTTTCATTATTTAAAGAAGGATAATTTTCTTTAATATTTTTTATGGAAGAGCCATTTTTCATGCTATAACGTAAAATTGTAATAGGTTCTATTCTTGTTCCGATAATTATATTTTTTCCATTACAGATGTTTTTATCTTTAGTAATAAAAGGACGATAATCTTGTTTTTTGGCGATGTTTTTTATTTTATGATAATAGTAATAAGATGCAAAAAAGATGGATATTTTTTCAAATAATAAAGATACGAGTGGAGTTTTAACTTCAGCTTTACCGCTTACTTGTTCATAAAAATTTCTGATTACAGTTTCTGGCATTTTAATATCCTCTCCTTTTCTACTTATAGGATACCACATATTTAAAAGATATTCTACTATATTTTTTATCATATTGTCAATCCCTTACTTTAATACTATATTACTATAGCATATTCAAGTTTTTGGCATTATAAAACCCCATAGGAATTTATGGGGGAAATTTCTTAATGGCGGAGCAGAGAGGATTTGAACCTCCGCGCCAGCATTCGCCGACCTAAATCCTTAGCAGGGATCCCTCTTCAGCCTCTTGAGTACTGCTCCAAAATTTGACTACTTCTTAATTTTACACGATGTATCACGTTTAGTCAATATTATTTTGGCTAGTTTTTTCTAAAAAATACATTACATATTATTAAAAATTTAGTAAATACTATTTTTAAGGAGAAATAGGTATGGATAATAGAATTATTAAAAGAATACAGAAAGAATTTTTGAATGTTCCTGATTTGGTGATAAAAAAGATTAAATTATCTTTATTAGATACAGTTTATGTCGCTTATTTAGAGACAGTTAGTTCGAGTGATAAAGTAAATGATTATATACTTAAAAATCTTAGTTATATTAGTAGTAGTAAAGGAAAAGTTCTAAATTTAGATAGTATAATTCCAGGGCCTAATTCAAAAGAGATTACAAATTTAGATGAGATAGAGTTTTATATTACAAATGGTTTTACAATAGTTATTAGAAATAGTGAAGTAATGGCGGTAGAGACAAAGGCTGATATTAACCGAGGAATACCGACCGCGGATACTGAGCCATCACTTAATGGGCCGAAAGATGCTTTTACCGAGAATTATCAGATAAATTTAGGACTAATTAAGCGAAGAATTAAGTCGAATACGTTTAAAACAGAAGAGTTTGTGGTAGGAAGAAAGACGAAAACTAAAGTGGGATTATTGTATTTTGAAGATATTGCGGAAGAAGAACTCGTTAAAAGTATTAATAAAAAGATTAAAAAGATAGATATTGATGGGATAATTGATTCGAGTATGATTGGGCAGCTTATTACAGATGAGGCAAAGGTCCATTTTCCAACTTATCAATTAACAGAGAGACCAGATAATGTTGCTAGAGCGCTTTTGGAGGGAAAGATTGTTATTATAACGGATACTTCGCCACTGGCAATTATTCTACCAGCGTTCTTTATTGACTTTGTAAATCCGGGCGCTGATACTTATTCAAAGAGTACGAATGTAAATTTTTTAAAAATTCTTAGAATTATTTGTTTTTTCCTATCGATGACAATGCCCGCGATATATATAGCAGTTGTAAATTATAATCAGGAGACAATTCCCACTAATTTGCTTGTAAGTTTTAGTATTCAGCATGATGGTGTCCCCTTTCCAGCGATAATTGAGGCTTTTATGATGCTCATAATTTGTGAGATGCTCCGAGAGAGTGATATTAGATTTCCAAGTTCGTATGGAAGTGCCATATCGATTTTAGGTGCCCTTGTTTTAGGAGAAGCGGCGGTTAGTGCCGGAATAGTAAGCCCGATTATGATTATCGTAATATCGCTTACATTTATGGCGAGTCTCATGTTTACAGAAGTAGAACTCGTTAGTGCTCTTAGGCATTTAAGGTTTATTTTTATCATACTGGCATCTTTTTATGGAATCTTAGGAATTGTGTTTGGAGGGCTTTATTTTCTCATTAAAATTAATGATGTTTATTCTTTTGGGAAACCGTATTTTTTTCCGATTGTACCGTTTGATAAAGTCTATGCGTTTAAGTCACTTCTTAAAGGAAGAACTAAAGATGAGAAATATAGAACTTCGATGTTAACTCATAAAAATAAAGTGAAACAAGGAGAGAATGTATGAAGAAGATACTAATACTTTTGATAGTTCCCATACTACTTAGTGGTTGTTATGATTATAATGAGCTTGGTGATCTTGCTATAGTCGCAGGAGTGGGAATAGACTATGAAGATGAGGAGTTTGTTGTGACTTTTGAGATACTTAGTACGAAAAAGGAGGGAGATAATTCGTCATCGGCTAGTGCTTATACCGTTAGTGCCCATGGTAAGACGATTACGGAAGCGTTTGCGAATAATGGGAATAATTTAGATAAAGTGCCCTACTATGACCATATTGAAGTGGTGGTAATAAGTGATAATGTGGCGAAAGGCCATTTAAAAGAAATATCCGAGTATTTGATTAGAAGTTCAAAGATGAGGAATGAGTTTTATATGGTAATTGCAAATGATGCTAAGGCTTCAGAAATTATTAGTACAACTTCAAAAGAGAAACCGATAGCTTCGACTTTTATTGTGAGTTTACTTGAGAATAGCAATGATACTGATAGTGCGGGATTTTATGCGCCGTTTACAAAGACATTTAGAAATATTTTGACTGATGGAGAAGATGCGATAATGTCTAGTTTTACTTTGGAAGATGAGAATATTGTCTTAAATGGAATGGGATTATTTAGAGATTTCCAGTTAGTCGAGATATTAAAACCAGAGGAAGCTTCGATTGTAAATTTACTCAATAATTTTAAGACGAAGACGGTATTTTTTAAAGATAAGTGCGATAATGATAAAGAGACGGTGATAAGTATTTATGCAAGTGATATTAAGTTAGAACCAGGTGATGCTAAAGTGGTTGTTAAAGGAAAGTTAAATGCTAGGCTTCATGAAGATGCTTGTAATTTAGATTTGAAGAAAGAAGATACTTATCAAAAGTTAGAGAAAGATTTTACTAAAGTAATAACCAAAGAGATGAAGCAAGTACTTAATAAAATGCAGGCTTTGGAAGTAAATACCCTTTATATTGGGAAGAATTATTATAATAAGACGAGGAAGAAAGATTATTATTTGTGGACAAAGCAAGATTTTGAGTTTGATTTTGATTTGAAGATAAATAAGAAAGGGTTAATATTTGAGGTGAAGCAATGAAAACAAAAAATTCATGTGTGGTCTATTTTCTCACGAGAAATTTATTTTTGGGTTATGGGCTTTCCCTCTTGATGGATAGGTCGAGTAAAGATTCATACATTGGGGCTTTTTTAGGAATATTTATAGGGCTTATTATTATGGCGATATATGCACATATTATAAAAATTAAGGGTGATGCTTCACTTAAAGAAGTATTTAAAAGTCATAAAGTTTTAGGAATGGCAACAAGAGTATTATTTTTGATTATTAGTCTTGGGATTTTATTATATGCTCTCGTAATATATAAATTATTTGTGGTGAGTTTTTTGCTGGTGGCATCACCGGTTATATTTGTGACAATTCCTTTAATTGGACTCGCTATTTATGTAGCATTTAAAGGGTTAAAGGGAATAACAAGGGTCGCAGGAGCTTTAGTACCGATTAGTGTTACTATTTCTATTCTTATTTATCTTAGTTTAACGGGACTTTTAGAAATAACGAACTTTTTACCAATTTTAACGACAAAACCGATGAATATTATAACAACGGCTCTCGCTTTTGCAGGTATTAGTACCCTTCCTAATATTTTGACTCTCCATTTTCGGGGCGATAATAAAGGAATGCTTAAGATGTATGGGCTCGCAACGGGACTCATTGTCGTGATGGCGATATATGTAAATGGAGTCTTGGGTGAAGCATTACTCAATATATTTAGGTTTCCAGAATATATGGTGTTAAAACAGATTAAGTTGTTCCAGTTTATTGAGAAAATGGAGAATGTATTATCAATTATTTGGATATTTGATTTGTTTATTACAATTAGTATGGGTGTTTATTCAGTTAAAGAGTTAGTGCCGGAGAAAAAGAATAAAATTACGACGATTGGAATATTGGCAGTGATGATGTATGTTATAAACCGGGTGTTTGTATTTGATTATGTAAATGAGCTAAGAATTTATTATATTTTGCCTTATGTAGCACTTGGAGTGCCATTAGTAATTATAGGACTCTTGTATATATTATTAAGTATTAAGAAAAAGAATGAAAGTAACTAGATGGTAGGTTACTTTTTTAGTTCTAATATTAAATATTTGTTATCATTTAAGAAAAAGGCTGTGTCTTTAGATGAGAGAGAATCATTATTTTCTAAAGTTGTTTTTAGTATTTTTAGATATTCGAGGTAGTCTTTTAGTTCTTCTTTAGTCATATTAGCAAAGGCTTCTTGAAAAGTGATAGTCTTAGTTAGATGGTGATTAAAAGGAAGAAATCTTTTTAATTTATAATTAGTTACTTGGAGGGAGTTGGTTTCCTGTTTGATATTTTCTTTTAGGACATCTTTTTCCTTTTCTTCTAGTTTAGAATATTTTTTTAGGACGGCGTTAATGCGAAGACGGTTATAATCTTGGATCATGATGCAATAGAGATTAGGAAAAATGAAACTTAGGCAAAAAAGAGAATTTATAAAAGTTGAAGAAAAAATTAGAGATAATGACATCAACAAAATAGCGTAAGTATGAACATAAGCATTAAAATAAAGTTGGTCTTTGAAATTTCTTAGAGAATCTAAATTTAGTTTAGATGAGATGTTATAGTTAGGTTTTTCATGATATACCCATCTTTTTATTTCTTCGGGAGAACGTTTATTTTTATAGCGAATATTTTCTACAAACAGCGCAAATTTATAGGTGAAAGCACGAAATTTTTTGATACCAATTTTTTCATAAAATCGAATACGAAAACCTTTTTTCATGGGCTCTTCCTCTTTTCTTATGCTAGTTATTATATATTTAGAAAGAGAAAAAAGCAAGAAAAAAAGTATTAGAAACTTAAGACTAATACTTAGATATCAATACGAAGTACGATGTTACTCTCAGGATAACTAACACAAGGATGGATGTAATCATTTTCGACTTCTGATTTTTTCATACTGGCACCAATCATTTTAATTTTGCCATCGAGTAAGATACTGCGACAAAAACCACAGGAGCCTACCCGACATAGAGATGGGGCTTTAATATGGGCACGTTCCATTGCTACTAGAAGCGTCTCATCACTACGACAACTTGTTAGAACAAAATCATTTTTAAGAATAACTTTTAGTTCGTAAGTTTGGATTTCTGGAGGGGTATATTCCATGAAGAAATTTTCATAATGGACACTCTTTTTAGGGATGCTAAATTCACTAAGAATAGCATTCATGGATTTATATAAAGCTTTAGGGCCACACATAAAGACCGTGTTAAATTCTTTGATATAGGGTTCAAGCATTGTTTTGGTGATATGACCATGGAGGTAGCCCTCTTTTTGTTCGCGAGTTAGAGTGATGATAAAGCGGACCTTTTTACTCTTGGCGTTTATCTCAGAGATTTCTTTTTGGAACATGATATCGTCTTGGGTTTTAACACTGTAAAAAACAGTTAGGTTGCAATCTTCTAGGTTGTCTAGGATGGCCCCGGCCAGAGAAATGAAAGGAGTGATACCACTTCCGCCAGCGATAGCGATAACATTTTTTTCATCTCGGAGACGATTATAGGTAAATTCGCCAACAGGACGAGAAATTGTTAGTTTATCGCCTACTTTAACATGGTTTAGCATGTAATTACTTACCAGGCCACCCTCTACTTTTTTGATAGTGATGCGATATAAGTTTTTGACAACATACCCGGGAGATGATGATAAAGAGTAAGCACGAGTCGTATAGACAGAAGCATTATTAATGATGATACTGATGTATTGGCCAGCTTTGAAAGGACATAGATTTTCCGTGCCAAGTTCTTTATCAGGAATTAAGATAAAGCTTTTGCTATCTTTGGTTTCTTCTACAATATCTTTGATGATGACATGTTGGATATCTTGAAATTTAGAGGCTTGCTCGTCGAGATAAGTATTATCGCCTAGTTTAGTGAGATAAGAATCGATGATACTGGCCCGTTCTTTTTTTAAAGTTTCAATTTTATTTTGCATCTTTTTCTTCACTCCTTTCTTTTAGTAATTTTTCAGTTATATAGTAGCCACTATAAAAGGCATTTTCAACACCACTTCCAAATAGGGAATAAGCACCAACGAAGCTATAACCAGGGACTAATTCATCGTTGTAAGATAAAATACGATTGATACAATTATCATAGCCAAGTGGCATATAACCCATCAAGCTACCGTTTGGACTATTAGTGTATCTTTTGATAGTTATAGGAGTGGTTATACCAATTTCTTCGATGTATTCTTGGATATCGAGATTAAAGTCTTTTTCAAATTTAGTTATAAGATCTTGGGCTATCTCTTCTTTTAGTTGATAATAGTTTTCATCATTAAATTTGTTTAAGGCATCACTATAATAAGTGGTTTTTAAAATTAGAATAGTGGTATTTTTAGGACTAGTATCAGGATTTAGGATATTAGGAACAACGGCTTCATAAGTGTTGTGGCCGAGGTTTACCATTTTTTTGGTGTTATTGATACTATTTAAGTCGTCGAAATGGTAATATTTATGATGCTTTAAGTTTAGTTTTTCTGGGCTTTCATTTAGTCCTAGGTAAACGATTAGGCCATTTGGCGAAAGAGTACGAGCATTCTCAATCCCATTAGCATGTTTGTATTCATCTTTGATGAGATTTTTTAAAGCGTAAGTACGAGAGAAATTACAGATAATGTGTTTACCTTTATAGGTAGTGCCGTCTTTTAGAGTGACTAGTTTATAATCTTCTTCGTTCTTAATAGAAGTAACTTCAGAGTTATAGTATAGTTTACCACCTTTACTCTGGTATTTTTTGATGATTTTGATACAGAGGTCTAAGCTTTTATTATTTAGAATGGCGGTTTTTTTGAAAATGATTTTATACATGTATTCAGAGAAGTCGATAAAACTTAGTTTATGGATAGGACTACCAATGTCGACCCATAAGTAGCAAAGACGGTCAATAGTTTCTTTAGGCATTTTTAAGTCGGTTAGAGCTTCATAAGTACTAGCGCCCAAGTATTTTTCAAATGAGGGATAGCTAGAGGTTAGACCCTCAGGATTTTCTTCAAGTTCTTTTAGAGCTTCGTGAATTTCTTTGGTTATTTTTATGAATGAGCGAATAGAAGCAATGGAGCCCTCTTTTAAGCTTTCTAGAGTGACTGCAAATTCTTCGAAGTTTCCCAGAATGGTGAAATTTTCTTTGGTGTTAGTCTTGATACAGGTATTAGTGGGAACAAGATTCGTTGGTATGTCAAGGCCAAAGCGTTTAAATAATTTTTGGAGGGTACCGATGTGGTCGTTGTTGCCATAATCGTAGAGGACATAGGGTGAAGTATCAAATTCAAAGCGCCCTTTTTTGAAAGTGCCGACCAAGCCTCCTGGAAGACTGTTTTTTTCGAGCATTAAGACTTTTTTATTATGAGCGGCGAGATTAAGACCGGCGCCTAAGCCGCCTAAGCCTGTTCCTATTACTATATAATCATATATCATTATTATTC
>CANOGG010000037.1 GCA_947565485.1 uncultured Mycoplasma sp.
ATCTAAGCGGGAAGCCTCCTCCAAGATGAATTTTCCCATTCTTCGTGAAGTAAGATTCCTTGTAGACTACAAGGTTGATAGGCTGGGTGTGGAAGCGTAGTGATACGTTGAGCTGACCAGTACTAATAGATCGAGGATTTAACTTAATTATTTAATTAATTGATGAGTATATACATTATCGAGTTTTTAAAGGACAAAATCCTTTACAGGTAACGATAGCCTAGTGGACACACCTCTTACCATGCCGAACAGAGAAGTTAAGCACTAGTACGCCGAAGATAGTACATGCGAAAATAGGAAGTTGCCTGTTTTTTTTTGCAAAAAATTAATATTCATTTCAAAATTCGACAAAATTTTTAACCTCCATATGCTATAATAAACAAATTAAGGAGGAATGCCATATGCAAAATGGTTTTAAAAACGAAGAAAATTTTAAAATATATTTAGATAATAAAAAAATATACCAATTATCTACAACCTTTCAAGAGCTAATTTATACTATTTTTGGAAACATTAATAAATATTCAAGAATAGATTGTTGGCGCAGCAAATATCTAGAAAAATCAGATATAAAAATTAAAATAAACGGCATTGTAAAAGGGATAAGCATTAAGACTGGTACTAATAGCTCCATGCATCAAGAAAATATTGAAAAGCTAATTCCCTTTTTTGAAAAAATAGGTATAACAAGTGAAATAATAAAATATCTTAAAGAATTTTTAATTGGTATTGTCGATAACAAAAGAGTAGATGCAAAAACATATATAAAAAATAATCCAAACAAAATTTTAGCAATTAAAAAATCTTTAAATAATTATTACATCAAAACTAATTTAATAATGCGCTTTTTATTCCAAGGTAGTGAGCTACAAAAATATGGCTGTGATGCTATAATTCATGGAACTCCCAAAAATTTTATTTGGGCTACCAAAGAAGAAATATTAAAGTTTTTAACAGAATATCAAGCACCTGATAAGGTAAACTTTATTAATATCAGCAAATTATATTTAAAAAGTTATGATAGAAATTTAAGAAATAACCTATTAAGACTCGATAAACAGCAACAAATTCAAATAAAATGGCTTACAATTAAAGAAGATATAACTTTTTTAACCAGATTAAGAAACACTAAAAATAAAAAAATAAAACACTGAAACTGGCTAAAAATATTATTAAAAATCATAAAAGTGTTCTTTTTTTTACCGTTTTGTGATAAAGTTATAATGTGATGTATATGAAAAAAATAGTTATTTTTGGTGGAGGTTCTGGCCTTTCCCAAATATTAAAAGGTTTAAAATTATTCCCAATTGATATAACTGCGGTTGTCTCTGTTTCTGACAATGGCGGTTCAACTTTAAGATTAAGAAAAGATTTCAATATTCCAGCTGTGGGAGACATTTCTAAAGTAATGTTAGCCATGAGTAATATCAACCAAGATGTTGTAAATCTTATGAATTATCGTTTCAAGCAATCAAAAAGCCTAGGAAACCATTCTATAAAAAATTTGCTTTTAACTGCATTATTAGAACAAAAAGGTAGTTTCGCTAGTGCTATTCCCGTTTTATCCAATCTTTTAGTCATCAAAGGTCAAATTCTTCCTATAACTGAGGATAATGCTGAATTAATGGGGATTACCGGCGATAACAAAAAAATTTATGGTGAAACAAACATAACTAAAACCAAGAAAAAAATAATAAAGGTAATGTACGACCACGAAGTTAAAGCGAATCCTGCAGTTATAAGCGCCCTTAAAGAAGCTAATCTTATAGTTTTTTCATCGGGTAGCCTTTTGACTAGTATTATTCCAAATATCGCCATAAAAGAAATCGTAAGTGCTATAAGAGAAAGTAAAGCTCCAAAACTCTATATATGTAACTTAGTAACTCAACCCGGCGAAACAGACGATTACAAAGTCAGCAATCACATCAAAGTATTAAACGAATATTTAGGTGAAGGAACCATCAACATGGTCATCGCTAACAATGAACCTATTCCTTCCGACTTAATCTTAAAATATGCCACCGAAGAACAAAAAGACCCTGTAGAATTAGACGAAAAAGAACTCAAAAAAATGAAAGTAAGAGCAATTAAAGATAAAACCTATATAATTGAAGATGGCTATATCCGCCATGATGCCTTAAAAACCGCTTATCTTATATTTTCTATTCTAATGGAGAACGAATAATGACCTACACTACAAAAGTAAAAGAAGAAATTTCTAAAACTGAACTCAATAAAAATGAAAAAATTTGTGAACTAGCAGGTTTCGTCCGCTTTAACGCTGATATTAAAGATAATATATCAATAACTCTTGAAAATGCTAGCGTTACAAGAAGAATATATAAGCATTTCAAAGAAATATTTAACATTCAACCAAAAATCATAATTAGAAACCAAAAAAGATTCCGCATCAAACAAATCTACATATTAGAAATAAACGAAAAAGTCAGATATATTTTAAAATACTTAAACGTTAGAGACAATAATAAAAAAACCTTGCCTAATGAATTTTTCCTCTCAACCAAAGAAGAGAAAATTGCTTACCTTCAAGGTGTCTTTTTAGCAATAGGTACTGTAAATGACCCCACCTCCAGCGGCTATCACTTAGAAATCGTTACAAGCCTTAATAGAGAAGCTCTATTTATTACTAAACTTTTCAAAGACTTAGATATCAATGCTAAACACTTAAAAAGAAACGGCAAATACATGGTGTACATAAAAAATGCTGAAGTTATAAGTGAAATAATTCGAATGTTTAAAGCCATAAATTCATACTTTTATTTTGAAGATATCCGAATTTATCGCGATCACAAAAACATGGTCAACCGTCTAAACAATTGTGAGATAGCCAATCAAGAAAAAACAATCAATACTGGCTTAAAACAATTAGAAGAAATAAAATATTTAAAAGAAAATGAACTATATAACTTACTTGATGACACCATAAAATTAACACTTGAGTACCGCGAAAAATATCCCGAGACTTCTCTAAAAGAACTAGCGGAAATAATTAGTATTGAAACTGGTCATGAAATAGGAAAAAGTGGTATTAATCACCACTTTATCAAAGTTCGAAATCTTATAAAGAAACATAAAGAAAAATAAACATTTAAAGTTTTCGATAACAATTATCTATTGGAATATTATACTTAGAACTAATTAAATTAACCATATCCATATCATTTTCATCAACACATATAACACTTTTAGGAATAATATATCTACTATCCAATATTATTTCGTTATGCTTTGATTTATAATTATTATCACTTTTATCAAAAACTTGAATTGGCGTAATAATTGGTGTAGCTAAGTTATAAGAATTCACAACCTTATCATCTTTAGTTCTACCAATAGTATAAAATGATAACCTAGAAATATCCTCAACAAGTGTCGCTGCATCTTTATTACACGCTCCTAAAAAACCTTTTAAAGTAACTTCATAACTTATTCCGTATCGTGCCTCGCAAAAAGTTTCTTCGAAATTATTAGAAAAGGTTGTCGAAACAATAGGTGGCACATTCCCAAGTTTATCGTTCTTAAACCAAGATACAAATTTAAAACCATTATTTACTTCATAATCCCAGCATCTAAATATATAAGGTTTAAGCAAATCATCATATCGTAAAATAAATAAAATATCTTCTTTATTCACAACATTTTTTTCTAAAAAATCAATTTGCTTAACAATCAATCTATATATAGACTGAAAAAAAATAAGTTCATCATCACTAAAAAGATTTTTATAATCATTTTGCATACTTAAAATTCCCAATTTAATCTTTTTTAATAATTCTTTTATTACTTTAACATTAGCATTTTCAATATTTCTCAGCATTATACCACCATATCTCTACAAGGAAAAAAGTCACGAAGTCTATTTTTAATCCTTATAAACCAATTTTATCATTTTTTTTAAACCAAGTCAAATTATCTCATCTATCAAGCCATATTCTAACGCCTCATCCGCACTCATATAATTATCTCTCTCACAGTCATCCACGACTTTTTCCAAGTCTTGACCTGTATTTGAAGCTAGTATTTTATTAAGCTTCTTTTTTATTTTCAAAATATGCTCCGCTGCAATCTTAATATCTGTTGCTTGCCCTTGCGCCCCACCAAGTACCTGATGTATCATCACCTCTGCATTTTTAAGCGCATATCTCTTACCCCGCGCTCCACTAGAAAGCAAAAAAGCTCCCATCGATGCTGCCATTCCAATAACAATGGTTTTCACATCACTTTTAATATAATTCATCGTATCATATATCGCAAGTCCACTAGTAACCGACCCTCCTGGACTATTTATATAAAGACAAATATCCTCATGTCCCTGCGCATCAAGATAAAGCAACTCACTAACCACAATACTAGCTACATTATCATTAATCTCTCCTGATAGAAATACAACTCTATCTTTTAATAACCTCGAATACAAATCATAAGCATATTCTTTATTACTACTTCTTTCAATAACCGTTGGAACAATATTCATAATTTTTTTAATCACCTATAAATATATAGTCTAAAAATATTTTTTTTATTCAAAAATTTATGACAAAAAATGAAAAATATGATAATATATATAATAGAATAAGGGTTGATAAACATGGAAAATATAACAATAACATTTGATACTAACCAAGAGCTTACAGTTCCAAAAGGCACAACATACTTAGAAATAAGCAAGAATTCTAAATACAAAGACAGCGTTTTAGGCATTATGAAAAACAATGAAATATTTCTCCTTAGTGATAAAGCCTACGAAGATGAAACCATCGAATTTTTTGACGCGAACTCAGTAGAGGGTTCCAAAATATATAAAGCTGCTTTAAAATTTATTATTGAAGTCTCTTTAAAAACCATCTTTAAGGACATCGATATCTATTATCTTCATAGTGTTCCAGGTGGTATGCTTGGTGAAATAAAATACCATCGTCCTCTAAACAGCGAAGACTTCTCTAAACTAAAAGCCCAAATGGCTAATATCATCGATGAAGATCATCCTTTCATCAAATACAACATCGTAAACAAAGAGGCCATTTCTTTTTACCAAAAATTAAACTATAACGAGAAAGCAGCTAACATCACTATTCTAGAACCAATAGTCACTATCTACAAATTAAAGGACTATCTAAACTATTTTTATGTTCCCATGCCTTATAGCACCAAATACATCAAGAAATTTGACCTTCGCTACCTAGGAAATAATCGTCTCATAATTCTATATCCTAGTCACTTAACAAATGGCGAAATTAAAGAATACGTCCACCATGAAAACATCATCAAATCATTTTATGAAGGTCAATCCTGGCTCCAAAGACTAAAAACTCCTTATTTAGCTAACTTAAATAAACTAATCAGTACTAGCAACATCAAAGGCTTCATCGAATCATGTGAACTTCAATTTAACGACCAAATAAAAGAATGCTGTGAAGAAATTATCCAAAATCCGGACCACAAATTTATCATGATAGCCGGACCCTCCAGCAGTGGTAAAACAACAACCACCAGAGTCCTAGGCGCTTACTTAAGGAGCAAAGGCTATGACCCCTTATGTATATCCACTGATGACTACTTTGTCGACAGAGAAGATAGCCCCAAAGATGAATTTGGCAACTATGACTTTGAATGTCTCCAAGCGATTGATATTGATTTATTAAATTCCCATCTCATGAACTTACTCGCTGGTAAAGAAATTAATGTACCCACTTACAACTTTGTAATGGGTAAAAAAGAATATCATAATCATTTCATAAAACTAAAAGAAAATAGCATAATACTAATGGAAGGACTTCATTCTCTAAATGATGACTTAACCCCATATGTCCCCAAAAAATACAAATACAAAATATACCTAAGTCCTTTTATCCCTCTTAATATCGATCGTCATAACTACATCTCAACCCTTGATCTTCGACTTATTAGGCGTATTATCAGAGACCATCGCACAAGAGGCAAGAGTGTCACAGAAACTATCAAGAGTTGGCAAAGTGTCCGTAATGGCGAAGAAAAATACATCTTCCCCTTTATCCACCAAGCGAGTATTATCATCAACACTGCTTTACCCTACGAACTAGGAGTCCTAAAAGTATATGCCGACCCCTTATTACTATCAATTAGTACCGACTCTCTCTATTATGAAGAGGCGAAACGTTTAGTAAAATTTTTAAGAGGATTTTATCCCATCAGTAGTGAATATATCAATAAAGGAAGTATTCTAAGAGAATTTATAGGAGGAAATAATAATGATTAGAGTAGCAATTAATGGTTTTGGTCGAATAGGAAGATTAGCTTTCCGTCAAATGATAACTAGTACCGATTTTGATATTGTCGCCATCAACGATTTGAGTGAGGCTAAAGACCTAGCTTATTTAGTAAAATATGATACTGTCCATCGTACATTTCATGAAGATTTAATCAAAGCTGAAAATGACGAAATTATTGTCAATAACATCAAACGTATTAAAGTATTTAGTGAGCTAGACCCAGAAAAGCTTCCTTGGCAAGAATTAAAAGTGGATTTAGTCCTCGAATGTACTGGTAAATTTACCAAATATGAAGATGCATCTAAACACCTAAAAGCCGGGGCCAAAAAAGTTTTAATATCTGCCCCCTCAAAATCCGATAATGTCAAAACTATCGTTTACGGTGTTAACGAAAACATCCTTGATGGAACAGAAGATGTAGTATCCGCTGCTAGTTGTACAACCAACTGTTTAGCACCCATCGCTTATTTAATCGAGCATTACATAGGTATCGAATCTGGTTTTATGACTACCATTCATGCTTACACAAACGATCAAGCAACTCTTGATATCGCTCACAAAAAAGGCATCACCTCAAGAAGAGGAAGGGCCTGTGCTGCTAACATTGTTCCCACATCCACTGGAGCAGCCAGTGCCATCGACAAAGTAATACCATCTCTAAAAGACAAACTAGAAGGAATAGCCTATCGTGTTCCCGTTGAAGATGGTTCTCTAGTCGAATTTACTTTTATACCTAAACGTTCTACTTCAATTGACGAAATAAACAAGATAATCGAAGTAAACCAAAACGAAACTATTGGCCTAACCTACGAACCTCTTGTATCAAGCGACATTCTAGGTAAAACTCTTGGTGCCTTAGTCGATGGTTTATCTACAAGCCTAAGTGGCAATCTCGTTAAAATCGTTGCCTGGTATGACAATGAATATGGTTACACTGCCCAAATGCTTCGCACTGGCAAATCAATGTTCAAAAATTAAACTTAATCTAATAATCTCAGGTATCACCAAAAACTTGAGTTTTTTATCTAACCAAAAACGGAACAGAGCTTTTAAATTTCTATTCCTGAACTTAAATTTTTTTTGATAATAAGTTATAGATATTTTTCTATGTTCCTTGCACGACATATGGCGATGTCGAAGTACCATTTCCACCAGCTTCAAACAGAGTATCAGCTTTCAAATTTATAACAGGACGAACACCAGGATTGGTACGGTCTAATCTCATAGAGTTGAGGTAGCCATCCGAACTCACATAGAATACGTTAGCATAAGCATTTTTATTAAAATCATATGGAGACATAGTCCAATAATTGCTATTCGTATGTAGGTACGAACTGGTATTTTTTAAACTTGAACTATATCCCATTCCAGCCATATTTACTTCATCCGCTGTTATAAGTCCTCTTGGTGTCTTAAAGATATCATCAACATTTGTACACAACAAACTTGGTGCTTTATTTGTGTACAATCTGTTATATGCTGCATAAATTGTTTGAGATGTTTCTGTTCCTGTTCCATGTAAATGATTTTCAGTATATTTAAAACCTACATACATATTGTTATCATAGTTTTCGTTATATGCTTTATTTCTACTAATCAATATACTACTCATCAATGGTGCGCTTGTTTTATTTGTGCTTGTTCCCGAATATATCATTCTGAGTGAACCATTGGAATTGTTACGTATGATACGCCACCAGATATATTGGTCACCATCTTTACCAAACACCACCCAGTTATTATTTACATTTCCTCTAAAATATTGAATACTTTTACTTCCGTTTGAATAATCTCCACTACTCCAAGTGTATAATCCGTTTCCTTCTATTCCATCAAATTCAGGTGTACCAGATAGTTTATTATCTACATAATTTAATAAAGTAGCAGAAGTTGTACCTGATGGTATTGTCACTTCATTTGTTTTATCAAAATACAAATAACAGCTTGTTCCACTCTTCATTAAATTATCTATTGTTATATTCCACGAATCACCATTCCATATAGGGGTAGCATTATTAGTGCAACTACTCTTACTTGTATTAAAAGAAACTTTTAAATCTTTAACTGGTAAATCATCTACTTTTGTATAATCGCTTGCATCTGGCTCTTTTATATACACTGCCATAATATTCACATCAGGTTTATTATTTCCTTTTTCAACCGTTAACTTACCCTCAAAACTTCCTCCCATATCAATATTTTGATTAGCATCTAAATTGGGATATTCTAAAACTATATAATAATATTTAACGTCGCCATCACTAGTCGCGGTAATCATCTCATCTTTTACTAACATAACTTTTGCTTCACTATGATAATGCTTAGTTCGAAGCTATGTACTTCCAGTGCATAAATTCTTT
>CANOGG010000038.1 GCA_947565485.1 uncultured Mycoplasma sp.
TCTCCCATTTACGAGGGTCTGCATTAGGTTTTATGCCATCATACTTTGTTCTTAGAACATCAACATTAGTGCGAGCTTTTAAGGTAATAAAAGCGGTTATCGCGGGATGGATGGGTAAAACAGGAGAATTATCTTTAACATAGTTAAGTTTTTGATAAGTATTACGGGGAGTTCTGGCCCATTTTAACCAAGAATCAAGAGTTGTCTCAATATAAACATGGGCAAAACGATTAAATAAAGGTTCGGCTAGAGTTTGGGCAACGACTGAATCACTTAATTCATTACCAGCGGCAGCAATACGAGCATTCTCAGGCAACTTCCATTTGCCATTTACTTCGCGTTCTAAAACAATATTATAAGCCATACCTTGGATAGCATGAAGAGCATTAGTTATTTCGTCAAAAAAGACAATATGAATTTTATCAGGTTCAGCGGCGCATTTAGCTTCTAGTTTTATGAGCCAACTAGGTTTGATATCAATCATCTCGCCAGTTAAACTGTTATAGGCGCTTTTACCATTTAAACTCTCTGGAGTCGCGTTTCGTAAATAAATTACTTCACAGTCGGGGTCAATTTGTTTGATGCGAGCGCTTTTACCCTCACTTGAACGACCATGTAAAAAGACCGCGATGCCACTTTCAATACAACCTCTTATTATTTCTTCTTCAGTTACTTCATTAAATGTAAAATTATAGATGTTTTTATTTGTCATTGTATCCTCCTACTAATAACAGTAAAATTTATTATAGCTTAAAATGAGATATTTGACAAGTTTTTTCTAGGTTTTTAAAAATGAAAAGAAGCTAACTAGATAATGATAGCCTCTTATTTTTTTATTTTATCAAAATAGACGTCAAAAGTTTGGGTATGTTCGCTTTTAATGGCAGATATTATTTTTTCTTCCCGTTCTTCTGTAAAACCAGAGAAGAATTTGGAACCAATAATGGTAAAGGGAACACCGTCAACAGTTGTATTCATATTTTGGGCAAAGACTTTAAGGAGCTTGGCATTGTCTTCGTTCTCCCAAGTTTCGAAAGTATAAAGGTTATAGTAGGCGCCATATTCTTCTTTAATTCTGTTAAAAAAGGCTTTTTCTTTTTCACAATGAGGACAGCCATCACCCCAGAAGAAATAGATGTTTACTTTGTTCTTTTCCTGTTTTAGATAGTCTAAATTTATATGACTGATATCAATTTCGCCGTTATTATTCTCATTAGTAGTTGGGGGAGGTTCGTTTCCCTCTTTTATGGGTTTTAGTTTAACGTATTTTGTAAACCATTCTTTAAAGCCATCTTTGGTCGTGTAGGCCGCAACATCTTTGTCTTTATCAGCTTCCAGATAATCTACAATTTTACCTTTATGATAAATAATAAATGAGGGATAATACTTGATAGTTTTAACAAGAGTAGTATCTTTAATGTTAGAATAAGCAAGTTTATAAATACTGATATTATTTTCTTTTAAGAAGTCATTTAAGATGGTTTCAAATTTAGAGGATGTTACACACATGGGTTGATAGATGAAGACAGCGAAAGATTTTTTTTCTTTGGTTAACTTATTTAGTTCATCGAACTTGATTTCTTCCATGGCTGGAGACTTGTAATAAGTGTTTTCTAAATAGAATTTCTTGGGGGTTTTAGTTAGATAAATAATAGTTACTAAACTTGCAAGAGATGCTAAAATGAGAAAACAGGCAAGTATTTTTTTAGCCATTTTTAATACTAGTTAAATTATCAAAATTGATATCATGATAATTTACTTTCCAAAAATCATATTTTGTTTTAGAGCCATGGTTATTGATAGTGCTTACTCTTTTGGTACCATCGTAGTTCCAGTAACCACCAACGTTATAGATTTTTTCTTGGTTCCAGCCTAGAGAGACTAACATTTGTTTCGTGAAATTAGCATAACCACCAGCGCCACACATTAAGAAGATATATTTATCTTTAGGAAAAAGATATTCTAATATTTCTAGTGATTCTTTGTAATTGGCGATATAGTTTCCCTTGTCATCAAGTGAAAATAAAGTCTTACCAGTATAGAGACCTGAAACATTTTCGCTTGCTTTTTGGTCAATGTATTCCTTTGGAAATTCAGTTAAATAAGCATATGGAATAACTTCGAAGCCTTCAACAAATCCGGTTAGTTCTCTTTCGCCGCCTTTATTTTCCCAAGTGGCAGTATCTAGTAACATGCGAACATCGCGGTAGACAGTGTCACTACGACCAAGATAGTTATCAATTGTTTTTTCATTGATGTTTTTGTCGATATCATAGACACCACGTAGTCCCTCCGATTTTTCTTGTTTAGGTAAAGGTTTTTCTGCACAGGTTGGTTCTTCTTTAGGTGAGTTAAAGATAAGAAAACTTCCTACCCCCCAAATAGTAATACTAGCAATTACGAGCAGTATTAAAATTACATTTTTTTTCATTTTCATTCTTCCTTTCAGTTAACATTTTAGAATAAAATTTTTAAAAGGGCAATAACTTAGAGGTTGAAAAAACTCAACATTTAGTTGAGTGATAATTATTTCTGGCAACTTTCAAGTTTGAGAGGGATTTTATAAGTCGTTACTTTAGAATTTTTAGAAGTGGCATTTATGCTGAGATAAAGACTTCCATCTTGATAGTCTTTACAGGTTTGGGCATAGTTATCAATAGTGAGAGTTAAGTCTTGTAAAAAGTCTTCTAGTTTAATATTTTCTTTAGATGATTTAGAAGTGCTAATTTTGCGGTCGATATCATTATGAGTTTCATATAAAGTACATTCGATTGAGGAGTATTCTTCTGTGTCATCGCCACCACAGTATTTGATATTATTAATATAGATAGCTGATTTATTTTCGTTATATGAGATATTACCAGATATATTAAAATCAGAACAGGTTGTGGATAGCGTTTTAAATTTGAAGTCATGGTGGTTAGAGTCGTTTTTAACGATTAAGAAAAGAATGAGGCTTAAAGAGATAATAATTAAAGTTATAGCCATTATTAGAAATTTACGTTTGGTTTTAGGAGTTTTATATTCACCATCTAAAAGTTCGTCAATACTGATATTAAAGTCTTTACTTATTTCTTTTATGAGACTCGTGTCAGGCATATTAAGGCCCCTTTCCCATTTACTTACGGCTTGATAAGTTACATGGTATTTTTGGGCAAATTCGCTTTGGGTTAAGTGATGTTCTTTTCTGATTTTTTTGATAAAATTACCGAATTTTTCTTGGTCCATAGGTTCCTCCCATTAGTCTAGCTTCGGTTGTTATTATACCAAAAAAAGAACCTTTCTTAAAGAGTTCTTGGAAATATTTTTTCTTTATTAGGCTACTTTTTAACTTTATAACTTTAAGAAGTGGTTTCTTTCTTGGTAGTTTTTAGTTCATATACAACATCGACATTATCACAGACATTTTTAGAATGAGTGACAATTATGACACATTTGTTTTCATCATGGGCGAGATTTTGGAAGATATGTAATATTTCATCTTCAGTGTCTTTATCAAGGTTGCCTGTTGGTTCATCAGCAAGTAAAATATCGGGATTGTAAGATAAGCTGCGGGCAATGGCAATTCTTTGTTGTTCGCCACCAGAAAGTTTTAGAATGCGCCGATTAGCGTAGCTAGAATTTAGGCCGACACTTTGCATAAGTTCTAAGGCGCGATTTTTTTTATGAGGAACTTTTACTTTACTGATATCCATAGATAAGAGGATATTTTCGAGGGCGGTTAGATGAGGCAGAAGATTATAACTTTGAAAGACGATGCCAATTGAAGTATTACGATAAGTATCTAAGTTTATTTTTTTTAAATTTTGGTTATTGTAAGTTATTGCGCCATCATATTTGGTTTCAAGGCCACTTATTAGAGATAAAAGAGTTGTTTTACCAGAACCACTTTTACCCTTTATGGCATAGATTTTGCCAGTTTCGAAAGTATAATTGATATCTTTTAAAATATATTCGTTTTTAGGGGCATCTTTATAACGATAACTAACATTAGTTAGTTTTAGAGTTTCTTTTGACATTAGCTTCTCTCCTTTAATATAGTAAGTGGGGAAAATCGTGAGATGGATATTATACTAGCAAGGGAACCAAAAATGGTGAGTAAAATACCAATTCCTAATAATTCGCCTAAGATTTTGAAGTCGACGACGGCGTTTATAGTATCAATTTGGTTAACTTGAGTGAGATTAAAATTAGGAAAATGTTCTTTAGGGCTTGCTTGAGAATTAGATTCTTTGGTGGGACGACCAAAATTTTCATTGATATTAGTTTTTTCTTCCTCGGCACTGGTGATTTCAGTTTGTAAAAGATTATTGGCAAGAGGAACACTTATTAGGGAACCAAAACCAGCACCAATAAGAAGAGCTATCAAAGAGACAATTAAAGTTTCAGTTAAAAATTGGAAAATTAGTTTCGTTTTTTTAAGACCAATAGTTCTTAAAACACCGATTTCGTATTTGCGTTCGCGAATATTAATCATATTAATAATGAGTAGGATAACGCCACCGATTGCGAGAGTGATTAGAAGAAAGTGGAAAGCAAAGTTTTTGACATTTTCAATAGAAGTTGTGGCACTTTTAATTTCACTTAGATTATCAGTAATTGTGTAGTACTCGCTTAGACCTTTTGCTTCTACTTCAGCTTTAAAGGAGGTTGTTGATTCTTCATCATTTAAAATAAAGGTGGGAGTGATGGTTGGTTCTAATTCCTCATTAGTTATAAGAATATTTTTGATAAAATTAGCATTGGTGATTATTTGATTAGCAGAGTTGGAAAACATTTGGGCGAGGTTATTTTCATTTTCAGAATTTTCTTTGTAGATACCAGTTACGATTATGTCAAAGGTATTAGCTTCATTTTGGGGGGTGGTAAGAGTTATAGTAGAACCCACTTCTAAATTATTTAGACTAGCTAGTTCTTCTGAGATAACACAATTAGATGAGTTAAAGTCGGCACTTACTTCGCCACTCGTGATGGTATATTTACCAGTGATAAAATCTTCCATGTCTTCATAAGAGTTATAGCCAATTAGAGTAAAAGCGCCGGAACTGGCTTTTTCATTAAATATTTTTTCGGTGATGGTCGTGGTGGTTTGTTTGCTTGTTCCTCCCCCTGGCATATTAGACATACCACCAGGACCTCTTTCTGCCCATGAATTAGTTTCGGTTTTGACTTCGGTTTTTTCTTTTACTAGAGAGTCAGTTGCTTCTTTAATATCTTTGGCATTTAGGCTTAAACTATAAGTATAAGAATAATCTTTGACATTAGAACTGGTGCCATAAGAAATTATTTCATCTTCGCTAAGACTCGTTATTTCATTAAAAGCGGCAATCATATCTTCACTAGATTTGTCGCCCTCTTTTAAAAAGTTCATTAAATTATTACGGTTCATGGAGATACTAGCTTTGATGGGATTGTTGGAAGTATAGGTGGAAACAATAGATTTTGCGCTTTCTTGGATAGCAAGAGTGATAGCACAGGATGAGGCGATAACAATAATAACTATGGCAATTAAAACGTTACGACCTTTATTGCGAGTTATTGATAAGAGAGCATTTTTTAGAATGTACATAAAAAATCAGTCCTTTCTTAAAACAAATTAATTATATGGGAGAAATATTAAAAGAACATTAAAAAATAGGCTTTAATGTTCTTTTTTAGGAAAAATTACTTTAAAAGTGGTAATTTCATTGGTAGATGAAGCACTTATTGTTCCATGATGTTTTAGGACAATGGATTTAGCGATGGCAAGGCCTAGACCATAGTGATTATCAGTACGATTACGAGATTTATCGAGACGGTAAAATCTTTCAAATATTTTTTCTTCTTCGTCTTTGGGGATGGGTGTGCCTTTATTACTTACGGTGATGATAATATTGTTTTTACTAGTTTTTAAAGTGACAGTTATGGGACATTTTTTAGGACTATGGTTTAGGGCGTTATCAATTAGAATGCTTATAAGTTTGGTGATTTCATCAGCATGGCAAAGGAAAAAAATGTTTTCTTCTAAGGTATAATCAAGGGTTATTTTCTTTTCATAAGCAAGACTCTCAAATGGAAGAATGGATTTTTCAATTAATTTAGAAAGATTAGTTATGGTATATAATTCTTTAGAAGTGGGGTTTTCGATTTTAGCTAAGTCTAAGAGATTGGTAATTAATTTACTCATACGATTAGCTTCACTTTTGATTATTTCGCGCCATTTTGATTCGTCGGGGTTTTCTTCAAGGGTTTCAGAACAGGCAATGATGATAGATAAAGGAGTTTTTAGTTCATGAGAAGCATTAGCGATGAATTGTCTTTGGTTATTGAAACTTAGAAGAACTGGTTTGATGAGCCAGTTTGATAAGATTTTAGAAATGGCAATAATTATGATTTCAGCAAAAATAAATATTAAAAGAGAAGTCCAAAGAGAAGTTTTTAGCCGGTTGGTGATATCTTCATTATCAGTAATGGTTAAAAAATTATTGGGTGAGTATTTATAGGAATATTTATTGAAGTAAAGATTGCCGATATAAGTGGTACTTTTTTGGTTAGTGTTAATTATTTTTTGGGCGACATCCTTAATGTTAGCATTAATTTGGCCATCAGCAGTGTGACTGATAATTTCGGTGATGGTGTTATCCTCGTCTAAAAAGATGGTATAAATATTCGAGTCTAAGAACCTTTTGGGATTTGTTTTATTATCTTCAAAATTAGGGCCAGGGAATTTTTGAGTATCGTTTTTAGAGGGAGGTAATTTGTCTTGGAGTTTATTTAGCCGATGTAGATTTTCGGAGATGTTTACTTTTTCACGGTTATATATTTGGTAGTTAAAGATGAATAAAAGACTTAGAAGAAAAAAGTTTAAAATAATAAATATAGTTACAAATATTTTTAATAGTAGTTTATTCATGAGTGACCTCTAATTTGTAGCCAAGACCTCTTAAGGCTTTTATTTCGACTCTGCTACCAATTATTTTTAATTTTTTACGGAGAAATGAGAGGTAGGCTTCTAAATTATTGGATTCGCAGGTGTTGTCAAGACCCCAGACATGGTCGTAGATTTGCTCTTTAGAGAGAATGATGTTTTTATTTTGGATTAAGTATTCGATGATGAGAAATTCTTTACAACTGATAGGAATAGTTTCATTAGTAGTTAAACATAACAAGGTAGAAGTTTTTAAATATAAGCGTATGTCGCCTAGTTCTAAATAGTCAAGGATGTTTTGGTCAGAGTCTTTACGAAGTTGGGCACTTATGCGGGCGACTAGTTCTTCAAGATGGAAAGGTTTGGTAAGATAGTCATCAGCGCCATAGTTAAAGCCAGTTAATTTATCTTCGATTTCGGTTTTAGCTGTCAGCATAATTACTTTGGTGGCAATTTTTTCGAGTCTTAATTGTTGTAATATTTCAAAACCAGAGATGTTAGGAAGCATGACATCAAGAATGATTAAGTCATAAATACCACTTAAAGCATTATAGAGGCCTTCCTCACCCTCGAGACAGATGTCGATGCTATATTTTTCTTTTTTGAGACGAGTGGAGATAATGTCCGCAAGGGTTCTTTCATCTTCAATGATTAGAATACGCATAAAAAATTCAGTCGAGTAGACGAACTCGACATTCCTCCTTTTCTATTTCAGTGAGAGGAAGTCTATCGCCCCTCACAGAACCGTACGTACAGATTTCCCGTATACGGCTCTTCATATAATCTTTATCCATTCCAGTTCCAAATATCTTTATAGATTTTAGGTTCTGTTATTGGAAACTTCTCAAGTATCTTTAAGAATTTAAAGTATTTTATACTTCTTTGGCTTCTTCTTTTAATTACTTGCCATAACATATATTTCACGTGATAATATATCTTATATAATTCCTCTAACATTCCATTAATTCCATAATAAGCATACATTCCTGTTAACTTCTTATTTAATTTCTTTATTAATAAAATTATGTTTATATGCTTATTATCTCTTAACCATTTACTTATTGTTTGATGTTTTACTTTCCTTTTCTTCTTGCTTATTTTATGCCCAACCATATATTTTCCTGTTCTTGTTGTCCCATTGTAGTGCATAAAGCCTAGAAAATCAAACGTTTCTTTATTGCCTTTAAATCTTCCAAATGGTATTATCTTTGTTTTATCTTCTGCTACTTCAAGTCCAAATTTTGCAAATCTTTTGATTAAATGCTCATATACCTCTTTAGCCTCATTTTCATATTGAAACATTATTATAAAATCATCACAATATCTTACTATATATGCCTCTCCTTTTAATTTTGGTTTAATTGCCTTAAACCATAAGTCTAGAACATAATGCAAGTATACATTGGCTAATATTGGTGAAATAAGTCCACCTTGTGGAGTTCCTTTATCACTTTCATAATATTTCATATCCTCCATGTACCCACTTATGAGAAACCTCTTAACATATCTTAGAAATATTTTGTCTTTTATATCATGTTCTAAGAATTTCATTAGAAATGAGTGATTTACATTATCAAAGAAGCCTTTTATATCACAATCTAATATGTAATTAACTTTCTTTGTCATTATTGTTTGATTGATTTCTCTTAGTGCTTGATGACAATTTCTTCCCTTTCTAAATCCAAATGAACAAT
>CANOGG010000039.1 GCA_947565485.1 uncultured Mycoplasma sp.
TTGTTGTTTTCTTTTTGTCAATTTGTGACTTTTATTTTTGGAAAGTCCCTATATTTTAGGAGTATTGCTATAAATAATATTATAACTGGCGATTTCGGTTTTAGGAACATAGATTACTTGGCTACAATCTAAACACATAAGTACCACATGAGTGATTGAGACATCATTATCATCATATTCTAAGATTTGGCTGCAACTAGGGTTATAAGGACCAACAAAGATAAAGTATTCATGAGGACAATCTTGTTTTTTGATAACACTAGCTAAATTAAGGCTTGATGGTTCAATATATTTGATTGTTCTTATCTCTTCTTGTAAAGAGAGATATTCTCTAACAACGGGATTATTAGCTAACTCTCTAAGTCTTTTCATTTTACCATGTAATTTACGCATACTATTTTTCTTTTTTCGTAAATCACGGAGATTTTTTATTCTTTGTTCTTCTTGCATTTTAATTTTCCTTCTTTCTTTGATTAAAAAACTAACTTAAGAGTTAGTTTCCTTTAATTTGGTTCATAACTTCTTCAGCAAAGTTTTCAGAACGCTTTTCGATACCTTCGCCTACTTCAAAACGAACCATACTGATAATCTCGCCACCATTATTTTTAACGTAGGTAGCAACTGATAAGTCACCATCTTTGATGAAAGCTTGTTCAGCCAAGCAGATTTCTTTAAAGTATTTTTTGATACGACCATCAACCATTTTTTCAGCGATGTCAGCAGGTTTGCCCTCAGACATAGCAAGTTCTTTTTGGACTGAGCGTTCATGTTCAACAACGTCAGATGGAACTTCACTTTCAAAAACGTATAATGGTTTCATAGCAGCGGCTTGCATAGCAACGTCTTTAGCTACTTCTTCGTTCGCACCTTTTAGAACAGTTAAAACAGCGATACGGCCACCCATATGAAGATATGAGCCAAATACTTCATCCGCACTCTTAGTAACGATATTAACACGTCTTAGAGAAAGTTTTTCACCGATTTTAGCAGTTTTAGCAATTATTAAATCATTAATAGTACCCTCTTCACAATTAAGAGTTGAACTTTCTTCAAGGTTTTTAGCATCACTATTTAAAATAGTATTACCTATTGTATCAATCATTGTCGTAAATTCTTCATTTTTACTTACAAAGTCAGTTTCACTATTTACTTCTAATATGACAGCACGATTGTCTTTAATATAAATATTAGCTAAGCCCTCAGCGGCAATACGCGCTTCTTTTTTGGCACTTTTGGCAATACCTTTTTCACGAAGCCAATCGATAGCAGCGTCCATATCGCCACTCGTTTCAGCGAGGGCTTTTTTACAGTCCATCATACCAGCGCCAGTTTTTTCACGTAGGTCCTTAACCATACTTGCAGTAACTTCCATAATTTTTTTCTCTCTTTCTTTTATTTATTTTAAATTAGCAATTATTTCATCTTTTTTCATAGCAGAGTAGCCTTTGATGCCTTGTTCTTTAGCAATCTTTTTAAGGTCAGCCAAAGTCATTTCACTATAATCTTTAACTTCAGTATTTGAAGTTTCAACTTCCTTTGGTTCCTCTACTTTTTCAGGAGCAACTTTTGCTTCTTCTTTTTTAGGTGTTGCTTCTTTTTTCTCATCAGATTTTTTAGTATTTTCTGGTTCTTCTTTGATTAAGTCGTCCATAGTCTTAGGAGTTTCTTTAGACTTTTTATCTTCTTCAGAAACGTAATCAACCATTTCTAAATTACGAGATTCACAAATAGCATTAGCTAATACGCCTAATAAAATTTTAACACTTCTTACAGCATCATCATTACCAGGAATGACAAAATCAACGTCATCAGGGTCACAGTTAGTATCAACAATACCAAATACCGGGATACGAAGTTTTCGGGCTTCTCTAATCGCATTTATTTCCTTTTTAGGGTCAACGATAATTAACGCATTTGGTAACTTGTCCATGGCTCTAATACCACATAAAATTTTGTTTAGTTTATCATACTCTTTCTTTAGTCCGATAACTTCTTTTTTAGGTAGTAAGTCAAATTTACCATCACGTTCCATGTTTTCGATTTCTTCAAGTCTTTTAACTCTTCTTCTGATTGTGCGGAAATTAGTTAAAGTTCCACCTAACCATCTTTCAGTTACATAGTAAGAATTACTACGATTTGCTTCTTCAACTGAGACTTCACCAGCTTGTTTTTTAGTACCAACAAAAAGGAATGTTCCTCCATTATCAGCGATTGCTTTAACCTCAGCATAAGCTTCTTCTAATTTTTTAGTAGTCTTTTCAAGGTCGATGATATAAATATCCTCTCTTGTACCAAAGATATACTCTTTCATTTTAGGGTTCCATCTTTTGGTTTGGTGACCAAAATGAACACCTGCTTCTAATAAATTACTCATAGAAACTACGGCCATAAATTAACACCTGTCCTTTCGTTTTTACCTCTTAGTATTATCACGGCTTAAAGTCCACTAACTTCGTAGCACTCGGTTTTAAGCTAAATACTAATGTGTATTTGCAATTTATTTGCCAAAATTATTGTACTATATATTGGAGGAAAAAGCAAGAATAATTGAGGAGGAATTGGGAGGAATTGGCTTTTTAGAAGTTAGGGGGTTAAAAGCCAGTCAAAAACATTGATTTGTTTAATGCCATTATAGGAAGTATAGGGAGTATAATCAGTAGTTAAAAGATATTTAGGGTTATGGTCATTTATATTTTGGAGGGGTTTTAATTCTCTTTCTAAAGTTAACTTATCTTTAACAGTATAACTTACCTGGTAGTATTCTTCGCCTTGTTCATTAATAGCGACGAAATCTACTTCGTTATCATCATTTTTACCGATGTATACTTCATACCCTCTTCTTAAGAGTTCTAAATAGACAACATTTGCTAGGATGTGCCCTTCATCAGCATTTTTACTACCGAGTAAATAGTATCTTAAACCGACATCGGATAAGTAGTATTTATTGCCAGTGGTTAAATAGTTTTTTCCTTTAATATCATAGCGGGTAGCTTTATATAAAACAAAGGACTTAGTTAAGGCTTCAAGATATTTTTCGACAGTAGGAACAGATATTTTTCTGCCATTAGAGGTCATTGTGTTTGCGATACTAGTACTGGAACATAGGTTGCCAATGTTATCAAACATAAATTTTATAATATCTTTTAACATACCAATATCGGATATTTCTTTTCGTTCGGCAATATCATTTACAATAACAGTATTATAAAGGCCATCTAAATACATTCTAATATCTCGAGAGCTGTTTAATTTTAGAACATAAGGGAAAGAACTCTTAGTTATATAGTCGAGGTATTTTTGGGCAATATCGGATTTTCCAACATAAGAAATATACTCTTTAAATGAAAGTGGAAGCATTTTTATTTCGACATATCTTCCAGAGAGAAGTGTTGCTAATTCGCCAGATAATAATTTGCTATTGGAACCAGTTATATATAAATCAACATTCTTTTTTATATAAAGGCTATCGCAGGCTATTTGAAAGTCAGTTAACTTTTGGACTTCATCAATAAAGACATAATTCATTTTATCAGGTAATAATTTGGAACTGATGTAAGTATATAAGTCGTTATAATCTTTCATATCGTTAAAATCGTGGTCTTCTAAATTTATGCGAATTATTTGAATGGGATTAACATTATCTTCTAATAAATAAGTAATATAGAGGTCAAATAAGGCTGATTTGCCACTTCCTCGAGGACCCCTGACTATTTTGATTAATTCTTTATCTCTAAAACTTATTAAATCATTTAGATATATAGGTCTTTCTATCATAGGTAATTCCTCGCTTTCTTTTTATAATTCAATTATATCATTCCTTTACTCAAAAGTAAAAATTTGTAAATTACAGTTTACAAAATTGGTTTGACAGGTAATTTTATAAATTATAATTTACAAAATTAGAGGTTTAAAAAACTCAGGAAGTTTGTTCCCCGAGTTTTAGTATCTTTTATAATTTCCAGAGTTTGTCTTTAGAGTTTAGGTAAATACAACCGCCAATAATGCCTAAAATGGCTAAAACTGAGATACCAGCATTGATGCCCGTTTTAGGATTGGAAACGTTATTGGAAGCATCACCGACATCTTTATTTTGGTTTGTGCTGGTAACATCTAAGACATTAATATTAGTATCATCAATATTTGAATTATCATCTACTTCACTAGAGATTAGAGAACTTGCTTTTGAAGTGTAGGCTCTAATAGAACTTTGGGCTTTGATATTTTCTGTAGTGGTTAAATCTGCCCATTTTTCACCGTCGGTAGAGAAGTAAGAAACATCATTTGTTAAGTTAAACATATTATAGACATTATCACTTTCGCTACTTGATATAGCAAGAGGAAGAACGATTTCATTTCCCTCTAGTTTGATGATGATAGAAAATTTATCAGTGACATAGATGTCATTTTTAGGAATAACACTAATATAACCAACGTGGTCAGTTTCGCCACTAGCGATTTCAGTGTAATTTCTAAAAGAACCATTAGCTGCATAATAAACAGTATATTTTGTACCAATATTAGATGAGGCAAAAGTTACTTTATCTAGTTTTTCTGTTTTAGGGTCTTTTTTAGTAAAGACATTACCAAGATACATTGTATCATAATTACTCTTAGCTGTAGCATTATAACCTAAGTCATCGTAGTAATAAGCATAATCAGAAACAGCAAAGTCAGCATCATAATAACCAGCAAGATTAGTACAAATATTTATATCGTCATATGAGACATAGAAATAACCATTATCACCAACATTTACTTTATTACCCTCGATAGTATCAGACGTACCATAAGAGTTTTTAACAAGCCAAGCGCCTTTACGACTAGGACGGATACTACTTGAGAAACTTGATACTTCGATATTATCGTCCCAACCAACAATTGTTGCAGCATGATTAGATAATTTATTAGCACTTTCAAATTTATTATTAACATCACGGAATGAAGAACCATTATAGTAATAGTATTTACCATTACCGAAAGTATGAGATAAGTCGTATAAACCATTAGAACTTAAGCTCATATTGAAACCATCAGTAATATTCTTGAAATAGATACCAGCGGCAATTCCACCATGGCTAACAAGATATTTTTTGATAGTCGTGATGCTATCTTCAGTACAAGCCCCCTGCTCTTGCTGATAAAGAAAGATATTATCAACATCGACAACAGCTTTTTGGTTATCAATATAACTTTGGTTAGGGTCAGCTTCTTTATTAATGATTTTGAAGAGATTATTTAGAGGCATAGAACTCTCTTCGATGGGTCCCCAGTTATTTAGGACATAGGCGGTAGTATTTATGAATTGGCCCCCACTGTTAAAGGTACGATTAAAGGTGATGTGGCTCGGGTCATACAAACTATTTTGGGTAGCTAGTTCGAGATGGGCAACACTTAAAAAACCCGTATCTAAACCATTTTTTAAAAGGTTAGATTCGATTGAAGCCAGACTTGAGAAAGCCCAGCAAGAGTCGCTATTTTTTTGGTCGCGAACATCAAGATTATATTCTTTTAGGCTATATTTAGATAAGGTGTAATCATTAGGCGCTTGTAAAACGTTATAGTTGTTATCTAGTTTACACATGAAAGGCATTAAAGTACGCGATTTTTCTTCAGCGCTTAGTTTAGTCCAAGCGATATATTCATCAGAGTATTCACAAAAAATTAGTGATAAGTCTTTGGCACTAGCCGTTGATATTCCAAGTAAAAACATTAAATTTAGAAGTAAAAGTTTCTTTTTCAAGTTACACATCTCCCTTTTTTTCCATAATTAAAGTATATCATAAAAAACGTAAAAAGCATAGAAAAAAGTTTAATCTAGGATGATTAAACTTTAATTTTACATTAGAAAGATTAGTTCGAACTTCTATCTTGCTTGTTTTTTGATAAGTTTGGCATGAATGGCAACTTTTTCAGTATCATTATAGCAAGTAGATAAAGTTAAAAGTTTATCTTTTGTTGAAAGCTCAGCATTGAAATTATACTTACTACGTTCAAGAATAGTTTCAATAAATTTTTGGTGAGATTCTTCACTACCAAAGCTATAGGTTAAGTAATAAGTCTCACTTGGTATTTTGTAGACTGAGACAATTTGCCAAAGAGTATTTTCAGTTGGAGTAGATAGTTTAATGACATAATTATTAGAATTATTAAACCATTTACCACCATCATCAATTAAGTTCTTTAGGGAACCAAAAATGGTTTTATTTTGACGACCATGGCCGTAAATAATCGTATTATCAGCAAGATTATTAAGGCTTAGACGATAATCGATGAAAACCCAACCACCAGCATTTTTACTTTTATCAAAAGCATGGTTTAAGTAATAGTCATTATCTGGTCCTTTAACGATAGGATAATTGACGTTAGTACCAGAGAGACTTATAAAACCTACTGTGTCAGGGTTTTTCTTTTTGAGTTCGGTAAAGTCAACACTCATAAAAGGCATTTTAATAAATTCCCAATAGTCACTTGGTTTAGTTTCTTTGGGTGGGTTAATTATCTCTTGCTTTTTGTCGTTTTCATCAGCCGGAACTTCTTCGATAGGAGTTTCTTTTTCGATAGACTCCACTAGTTCGCCGATAGCTTTATTATCTTTATCCCAAAGGAAGATATTGCAGCCAGCGATTACAAGTCCGACTAAAGCTACGAATATAACAACGAGCCAGACCCAACCTTTTAATTTTTTCTTACCATTATTTTTAACATTTTTAACTTTATCTTTCTTTTTCATAAGTAATTCCTCCTAAAATAAAAAGGTGATTTGCATCACCTAATTTTTTGATTGAATATTTAAATTAGATTATCTAAATAAATATTTTTTAACAGCAACTGCTAATCCACCAAGACTAGTTAATGCTAATGAAACGTATCCCATGATGTTGTCGCCAGTTTTCTTGTCATCGCCAGATTGGTCTGGTTTAGAATCACCTTTGTTTCCATCTGGATTTTCAGGTTTAACTGGGTCTGTTGGTTTCTTATCTGGATCTACTGGATCAGTTGGGATTGATGGATCAACTGCACTACCACCCATGATAGCCTTTAAGTTTTTAGTAATATTGTCAACATAAGATTGTGTACTTTTTACATAATTAGGTCTTGT
Source organism: uncultured Mycoplasma sp. (assembly GCA_947565485.1). Classification (GTDB taxonomy): domain Bacteria; phylum Bacillota_I; class Bacilli_A; order RF39; family UBA660; genus Caccenecus. The sequence goes on from CANOGG010000039.1 coordinate 7,100, forward strand.
AGCAGTAGCACTTATTTTTCCGGCAGCAGTAATTATTTCATTGTAAAGTACTTCTGTATATTTATCTTTAGCATCTGCAACTTTCTTTGCATCATCATCCCATTTTTGGAATTCTTTCCATACTTTGTCAAATTCTGTGAAATCTGCTGAGATAGCTTGTAATTTGTAAGTACCAACACTGTCTTTAACCAATTTAAGTTCATAGTCAGGAATGCTTACTTTTACACGAGCTGCATCTGCTGGACTCATTTGTGCTTCAAACTTAACAGTTTTGTTTGCTGCAAGTTCTAACGTTACATTCTCTGGGATTGTAATTTGAGCAGCAGGAGTAGTATCATCTGCTGGTGCTAAGTCACTGTTAAGAACAATAGTTGCTCCAGCTTGAGCATAAGTTAATGCTTCTTTTGGTCCTTCAACTCTACCACTGATTTTTAATTCATCTTTAGTAGCAGTTGGTGTTCCAATTGCTCCTCCGTTTACTGTTGCTTTTGCGCCTGTAAATGTTACTGCTTTTAAATTACTATTAGTTATTGTTGCAGTTTTAGTTGCTATAACTGCGCCAGTACCAGTACCCTCAATTTTAACATTGTCTAAAATTAAGTTTGCTGCGCTTACGCAAGTTGCATCTTCACATACAAGTGTACCATTTTTAATAGTAACAACTGCTTCTTTAGTAGTACTAAATGCTGCGAATGCGCCTGTTGTTAATTTGTAGCCACCTAAATCAATAGTTATTGCTTTAATTTCAGCTGCATCAGCATCAGCACTTACTTTTTCTGCAACATCAAAGCCTTGTCCTGTAAGTGTTACATTACTTTTTAAAGTAACATTTTCTGTTAAAACAGAACCAGCAACACTTGCACTAGCTTCGCTTCCTCCTATTTCTTCTGCACTTGTTAAAGCAGGCATAGCAATGAATGCTAAAGCAGATACTGCAAGTACGTTTCTCATTTTAACTATGTTTTTTCCTTTAAACATAAAAACCTTTCTCCTTTCATGTTAGAGTATATCAAAAATACCCCTTTTCGTCAATATATTTTATTCGCTTTTTTTTGAAAAAGTACATAAAAACGTAAATATTATACCTTTTCCATTCTTTTTTTAGCAAATATGGTTATATTCTACTATTATTTTTTTAAAAGTCAAGTACCTTTTTGGATTTTTTTGCCAATTTTGGATGATTACTTGTTTTTTGGTGTGTTTAATTTTTTGATGAGATTAGACATTATTTCATTGCTTTGGTATAGCTTTTCTAATTCTTCTTGGTTATCACAAATAAAGGGATATAGTAATCTTTCTATGCTACAGGGTTCTTTGGCAGATATTTCAGCAAAAGATAATGTTTTTAAAAAAGGCATATTGATATCAATTACTTCAAAGAGATTGGTAAGTTCTATTTGGTATTTCTCTTCTATAAAGGTACTATGATACATAAAATCACCTTGG